>NZ_JBHWUI010000123.1:0-25570 GCF_042737525.1 Kitasatospora sp. NPDC059973
GGTCCAGGCCGCCCCGGTGGCCGCGCCCGCCCCCGCTCCCGCCCCCGCTCCGGCCGCCGCGCCCGGCGGCGGGCAGCCGTCGGGCGCCGCCCAGCAGGGGGCCGGGCAGGTCCGGCAGATGTGGCCGCAGATCCTGGAGGCGGTGAAGAACCGCCGCCGCTTCACCTGGATTCTGCTCAGCCAGAACGGCCAGGTGGCCGGGTTCGACGGCAGCGTGCTCCAGGTGTCCTTCATCAACGCGGGCGCGCGGGACAGCTTCGTCAGCAGCAACAGTGACGACGTACTGCGCCAGGCGCTGGCGGACGCGCTCGGTGTGGACTGGCGGATCGAGTGCATCATCGACCCGTCGGGCGGCTCCGGCGGGACCGGCGGCGCCGGGGGCGGGAATCCCGGCGGCAGCGGCTCCGGCAACCCGGGCAGCCCCGGTGGTTCCACCGGCGGCTGGGGCGCCCCACCGGCGCGCCCGGCGGCGCCCGCGCCTGCGGTTCAGGCCGCCGCTCCGGCGCCCGTACCGGCGCCCGCGCCGATGGCCACGCCCCCCGCGATGCCGCCCGCGCCGGTACCTCCGCCGGTGCAGGCCCCGTCGGCGCCGCCGGCCGGGCGCCCGGCGCAGTCGGTCGCGCTGGAGGACGACATCCCGGAGGAGGACGATCCGGAGCTCAAGGAGGAGACGTTCTCCGGCCAGGAGCTGATCATCCGCGAGCTGGGCGCGACGGTGCTGCAGGAGATCCGCCACGGCGGGAACTGACCGGCGGGCGGCGCGCCGGCAGGGGGCGGTCGGCGAGTCGGCGGCCCGAGCGGGACCCGGCCGGTAACCGATCGGACGCCCGGCACCGGTAGCACGTAGGCTCGGTGCGACGACGCGGCGACGTCCGCGCGACGCCGGGCCGGCACGGCCGGCGGCGCGGTCGGCGCAGGCGTGCCAGGACGAAGCGAAGCACGACGGACGCAGAACGCAAGGAGTGAGCCGTGTTCCCCGGTGGTGGCCAGCCCAACATGCAGCAGCTGCTCAAGCAGGCGCAGAAGATGCAGCAGGACCTCGCCCAGGCGCAGCAGGAGCTGGCCGAGACGAAGGTGAACGGTTCGGCGGGCGGTGGCCTGGTCGAGGCCACCGTGACCGGCGCCGGTGAGCTGGTGGCCCTGGCCATCGCGCCGGCCGCCGTCGACCCGGAGGACACCGAGACCCTGGCCGACCTGGTCCTCGCGGCCGTCCGGGACGCCAACCAGGCGGCGCAGAAGCTGCAGGCCGAGCGGATGGGCCCGCTGACCCAGGGCCTGGGCGGCGGCGGAATCCCCGGTCTGCCGTTCTGACCTGGTCGGATGGCCGAATCGGGGCGGAAAGACCGAAGTCATGAAGGTCTGAAGTTCAGATAACAGACCTGTGTGATTTATGCGGGAGTAGGGCGTCGGGCGGTGTGCCCGGCGCCCGATTCGTTGGATGATGGCACCGGGACATCGGGCAACCGGTGCACCACAGACCCCTGAGGGAAGGCGCGACGTGTACGAGGGCGTGGTTCAGGACCTGATCGACGAACTGGGCAGGCTGCCCGGCGTCGGGCCCAAGAGCGCGCAGCGGATCGCCTTCCACATCCTGCAGGCAGACCCCACCGACGTCCGCCGGCTGGCGCACTCGTTGCTGGAGGTCAAGGACAAGGTCCGGTTCTGCGCGACCTGCGGCAATGTCGCGGAGGCCGAGCAGTGCCGGGTCTGTCTCGACCCGCGCCGCGACCTCGCGGTGATCTGCGTGGTCGAGGAGCCCAAGGACGTCGTCGCGATCGAGCGCACCCGCGAGTTCCGCGGCCGGTACCACGTACTGGGCGGCGCGATCAGCCCGATCGAGGGCGTCGGCCCGGACGACCTGCGGATCCGCGAGCTGTTGGCGCGCCTCGCGGACGGCACGGTCACCGAGCTGATCCTGGCCACCGACCCCAACCTGGAGGGGGAGGCGACCGCCACCTATCTGGCCCGGCTCTGCAAGCCGATGGGCCTGAAGGTGACCCGGCTGGCGAGCGGTCTGCCCGTCGGCGGGGATCTGGAGTACGCGGACGAAGTGACCCTCGGCCGCGCCTTCGAAGGGAGACGACTGCTCGATGTCTGACCGGACGATCAACCAGCAGCCCCACACGCCCCACCAGGCAGGCCCGCAGCAGGACCGGCCCGCCCCGCACGTCCATGCGCACGGCTCGGAGCCGGACGACTTCGCGGTGCAGATCGCGGACTCGGTGGAGAGCTTCGTACTCGCCGTCACCGAGGTCGCCAAGGGCGACGAGCCCGGCAGCGCCGTCTCGCTGCTCCTCCTGGAGGTCTCGCAGCTGCTGCTGGCCGGCGGTCGGCTCGGCGCGATCGAGGACGTCGTCCCGGAGGACCGCTTCGAGCCCGACACCGGTCCGGAGCCGGACAGCGAGCAGCTGCGCGAGCGGCTGGCCGTGCTCCTCGCGCCGATCGACGTCTACCACGAGGTCTTCGACCCGTACGGGCCGCCGGAGAAGCCGAACGCCTTCCGGATCTCGGACGACCTGGCCGGCGTGGTCAGCGAGCTCCAGCACGGGCTCACCCACTACCGCGAGGGGCGGGTCAGCGAGGCGCTCTGGTGGTGGCAGTTCTCGTACCTCTCCAACTGGGGCACGACCTGCTCGGCGGTGCTGCGGGCGCTGCAGTCGCTGATCGCCCACGTCCGGCTGGACAGCCCGATCGGGGCGGTGCCGGACGGTGCGGACACCGACGACGACGGGCTCACCGACGAGCAGCTGGAGCAGCAGGCCGGCGACCTGATGGCGGCCGAGCTGGGCCTGGGCCGGTAGCAGACCGGGCAGCCGTACGACGGGCGGCACGAGCAGTGCGGGCAGCCCAGGCGCACGGTGACGGGCAGCACAGGCGCACGGTGACGGGCAGCGCCGGAGGCGGGGAACGGGCGGGAACGGACTGTGACGGACGCCTCAGGGATTCCGGTGGAAGGGAAAACCCCGGGGCCGCCGTCCGTTCGTCCGCCGATTCTCCGGGGCCGCACCGGAAAGCCCGCAGACCTGCCGGTCGCCACCTCCGAACCGCCGCCCACCTGCTGAAACGGGCGTCTCATCATATGGAAAGCGGCAGTCGCGGCACCCCCGCTCGGTAGACTGGCGCGGACCGCACAACCCCCGCCACCCGGGGGTGCGGGGGCCCAGAGCCCCCGGAAACGACACAAGTCGAGGAGCGCACGTGGGCCTTGTCGTGCAGAAGTACGGCGGCTCATCCGTTGCGGATGCCGAGGGCATCAAGCGCGTGGCCCGTCGAATCGTTGACGCCAAGAAGGCCGGCCATGAGGTCGTCGTCGTGGTGTCCGCGATGGGCGACACGACGGACGAGCTCATCGAACTCGCGGAGCAGGTGTCACCCCTCCCTGCCGGCCGTGAGTTCGACATGCTGCTGACCGCTGGAGAGCGCATCTCCATGGCGCTGCTGGCCATGGCGATCAAATCCCTGGGTCACGAGGCCCAGTCCTTCACGGGCAGCCAGGCCGGTGTCATCACCGACTCCGTCCACAACAAGGCGCGCATCATCGACGTGACGCCGGGCCGCATCCGCACCGCCCTGGACGAGGGCAACATCGCGATCGTGGCTGGTTTCCAGGGCGTCTCGCAGACCGGCAAGGACATCACCACGCTCGGTCGCGGCGGCTCGGACACCACCGCCGTCGCCCTCGCCGCGGCCCTCCGGGCCGAGGTCTGCGAGATCTACACCGACGTGGACGGCGTGTTCACCGCCGACCCGCGCGTGGTGAAGAAGGCCCGCAAGATCGACTGGATCGCCTACGAGGACATGCTGGAGCTGGCCTCGTCCGGCTCCAAGGTGCTGCTCGACCGCTGCGTGGAGTACGCGCGGCGCTACAACATCCCGATTCACGTACGCTCGTCCTTCTCGGGTCTTCCCGGGACGATCGTCAGCAACGACAACCCGAACCAGCCCGAAGGGGGCGAGATGGAGCAGGCCATCATCTCCGGAGTCGCCCACGACACTTCCGAGGCCAAGGTCACGGTCGTCGGCGTGCCGGACAAGCCGGGCGAGGCGGCGCGCATCTTCCGCGCCATCGCCGACGCCGAGGTCAACATCGACATGGTGGTGCAGAACGTCTCGGCCGCCGCGACCGGGCTGACCGACATCTCCTTCACGCTGCCGAAGACCGAGGGCCAGAAGGCCATCGACGCGCTCGGCCGGGTCAAGGAGGGCATCGGCTACGAGTCGCTGCGCTACGACGACGCGATCGGCAAGATCTCCCTGGTCGGCGCCGGCATGCGCTCCAACCCGGGGGTCACCGCGACCTTCTTCGAGGCGCTCTCCGAGGCCGGCGTCAACATCGAGCTGATCTCCACCTCGGAGATCCGCATCTCGGTCGTCACCCGGGCCGACGACGTCAACGAGGCCGTGCGCGCCGTCCACAGCGCCTTCGGGCTGGACAGCGAGTCGGACGAGGCGGTCGTCTACGGGGGCACCGGGCGATGACCCGTCGGCCGAACCTCGCCGTCGTCGGCGCCACCGGCGCGGTCGGCGAGGTGCTGCTCGGCCTGCTCTCCCTCCGTCAGGACATCTGGGGCGAGGTGCGCCTCGTCGCCTCCCCGCGCTCGGCCGGCCGCAAGCTGACCGTGCGCGGGGAGTCCGTCGAGGTGCTCCCGCTCACCGAGGAGGCCTTCGAGGGGATCGACGTCGCGCTGTTCGACGTGCCCGACGAGGTCTCCGCCCGGTGGGCACCGATCGCCGCCGCCAAGGGCGTCGTGGTGGTCGACAACTCCGGCGCGTTCCGGATGGACGGGGACGTCCCGCTGGTCGTCCCCGAGGTCAACGCGGCGGCGGCCCGGATGCGGCCGCGCGGCATCGTGGCCGGTCCCAACTGCTCCACCCTGGCAATGATCGCCGCGATCGGCGCGCTGCACGCCGAGTACGGGCTCAGCGAACTGGTGGTCGCCTCCTACCAGGCGGCCTCCGGCGAGGGCCGCTCCGGGGTGGACGCGCTGCGCGCCCAGGTCGCGCTGGTGGCGGGCACCGAGGTCGGCGAGCAGACCGGCGACCTGCGTGCCGTGATCGCCGACACCGGCCCGTTCGCCGCCCCGCTGGCGCTCAACGCGGTGCCCTGGGCGGGCGCGCTGATGGACGGCGGCTGGTCGTCCGAGGAGCTGAAGCTCCGCGACGAGTCGCGCAAGATCCTCGGCCTGCCGGCCCTGCGGGTCTCCGCGACGTGCGTCCGCATCCCGGTGGTGCGCACCCACGCGCTGGCCGTGCACGCGGTCTTCGAGCGCGAGGTCACCCAGGAGCACGCCCAGCAGATCCTCCGTGACGCCCCCGGCGTGGTGCTGTACGACGACCCGGCGGCCGGGGAGTTCCCCACCCCGAACGACGTGGTCGGCACCGATCCGGTCTGGGTCGGGCGGGTGCGGCGGGCGCTGGACGACCCGGCGGCGCTGGACCTGTTCCTCTGCGGTGACAACCTGCGCAAGGGCGCGGCGCTCAACGCCCTGCAGATCGCCGAGCTGGTGGCGGGCGAACTCCTCGTCTGACGCGCCGTGGGCCGGGGCGGGGCCGCGAGGCCCCGGACGGCCGGGCGGACGCGGGTGACGCCGGACGACGCGGGGGCCGGATGAACCGTCGGAACGGAACCGACCGTGAGACCGGTAGGGGGCCGGGGACGGGAAGGGACCGTGTCCCTCCGTAAGGCTCCAGCGACCGGGACGGGATCGGGGCGGGATCGGAGCGGGACCGGGTCGGGGCCGGACGGGCTCCGAAAGCGGCGAGAACCGTGAGACGTCGTGAGATTCCGTGCGCCTTCTGCGGTCCTTCGGAGGTCACTTGCCCAATCCGCCGGAATCCCCTGGAGCGGGCCGCCGCCCGTACGCGAGAATGTTCCGTGGGCTGGGGCAACCATGACAGGGGATCGAGTGTCCAACGGGCGTGGCGAACGTGATGGTGGGGGCAGGGGCGGGCATCTCGGCAGCGGCCGTGGTGACGTTCTCGCCGCGTGCCCAGCGGCCTGCGGATAGGCCGGAAGACAGCCAGATGACGGCGGTCGCACCCGGCACGGCGGGCTCCGGCGCCGGTACCGGCGCGGGTACCAGCGAGGACCTGCTCACCGAGACGTACCAGGCCCACTACCGCTCCCTGTTGCGGCTGGCGGCGCTGCTCCTCGACGACCTCTCGACCTGTGAGGATGTGGTCCAGGAGGCGTTCATCCGGGTGCATTCGGCACGCCGCCGGGTGCGCGAGCCGGAGAAGACGCTCGCCTACCTGCGGCAGACCGTGGTCAACCTGTCCCGCTCCACGCTGCGACGGCGGATCCTCGGCCTGCGGCTGCTGCCGAAGCCGATGCCTGACATGGCCAGTGCAGAAGAAGGAGCCTACGATGCGCTGGAGCGCGACCAGTTGAAGGCCGCGCTGCGTGGTCTGCAACGTCGTCAGCGGGAGGTTCTGGTGCTCCGTTACTTCGTGGACATGACGGAGGCACAGGTCGCGGATACCTTGGGCATCTCGCTCGGCTCGGTGAAGGCCTACGGCTCGCGAGGGATCGCCGCGCTGCGGGTCCAGCTGGAGGCCGGGCATGGCTGACGACCGGATCGGTACGGGCGGTGGCCCGGACGGGAACGGCCCGATCGCGCAGAGCCCGAGAGCGAACGGCCCTGACGTGCGCGGGCCGAAGGCGCTCGGCCCGAAGGCGCTCGGCCCGAAGACTCCCGGTCCTGACGCACCCGGTCCTGACGCACCCGGTCCGAAGGCGCTGGGCCCCGACGCGCTCGCCCCGAAGCCCGACGGGCCGCCCACCGGCGGACCGAAGCCCGACGGGCCGCCCACCGGCGGACCGAAGCCCGACGGGCCGCCCACCGACGGGCTCGACACCGACGAGCTGCTGGTCCGCGTGCTGCTGCAGCGCGCCGTGGCCGAGGTGCAGCCCGACCCCGCCGGACTGCACCGGATCCGCCGCGCGGTACCCCGGCGGCGGGCGGCCCGGCGCGGCGCCTGGACGGCGGCCGCCGCACTGGCGGTCGCGGTGGCGGTCGGCCTGCCGGCCCTGCACGACGACGACCACCTCGGACTCTCCGGCGGCCCCGGCAGCCCCGGCGCGTCCGGCGCGACGCCCTCGGCCACCGTCGAGGGCGGTACGGCCGGCAACGACGCCGCAGGCGCGAACGCGCTGCCGCACCCCGAGGTCAGTGGTTCACCGGGCGCCGGCAGCCCGTCCGGCTCGGCGAGCACCACGCCGCGCCCGGGAGCCAGCAGCGCCGACGCCGGGGCGGGCGCGTCCGCCCGGCCCAGCGCCTCCAGCACCGGCGGGGGCGACGACGTGCCCGTACCGCTCTGCCTCCGGGGCGACCTCGGGCAGGGGACGGCCAGGGTCGGCGCGGCCGACGGCGACGGGCGGGTCTACGGCTACTTCACGGTGGTCAACACCTCCGCGCACACCTGCCGACTCGGGGGGCCGGGCTCGGTCGCGGTGACCGGGGCCACCGGGACGGACCAGTCCCGGATCCGGGTGACCGACCACACGGCGGACGATCCGGCGACCGACCTGCCCGCCCCGCGACCGGGCGGCGGCGACGGTCCCGGGCTGCTCCTGGCACCGCAGGCCGCCTACCGGGTGGACTTCGGCTGGGTGCCGGACGGCGGCGGCTGCCGGACCGCGGGCGGCGCCTCGCCCAGTGCGACGGCCGGCCAGAGCGGTCCGGGCAGCTCCGGTTCGGGCGGCGCCCAGGCGCTGCGGTCCGGCGGACCGGGCGGCTCGGCCGCGGGCTCCGGCACGGGCGCCGTCGCCCCGGCGGTCGGAGCCTCGGCGGCACCGACCGGGGCGCCGCCGGCGTCCACCACCCCGACGGCGCGCCCGACCACGGCGCCGAGCCCCTCGGCCACCCCGACCTCCGGCACCACCGCGCCGCCGGCCGGCGTCACCCTCGCGCACACCCCGGCGCCGGGCAGCCCGAGCGCCGCCTCCGTCGTCCTGCCGGGCGCCTGCTCGGGCACGGTCTACCGCACGGCGCCGCAGGCCGTCGCGGTGCCCACCCCGACCGGAACCGCGGCGCCGTCCACCTCGCCGTCCTCCGACTGACCCCGCCGCCGGGTGCCGGCCCGCTCGTGCGGGCCGCGGCCGTGGTGCCCGGCCCCGGTCCGGGCGGGCGTGGCGGGGGCCCCTGTGGTCGGGCGGGGTGTGAGGACTGGTTACCGTGGGGGGTGTGTACCGGTTCCTCCTCACTCCGCGCTGGCTGAGCGGCACCGCGCTGGCCGTCGCGGCCGTGGCGGTGTGCGTCTGGCTCGGCTCCTGGCAGCTCGGCCGGTTCGAGGACAAGGTCTCCTTGCACCAGGAGATCAGCAAGGCGGTGGACGACGCCGGCACGGCCGCGCCGCTCGGCGAACTGCTCGGCCCCGACCGGCCGCAGGTCACCACCGACACCGTCGGCCGGGCCGTGACGGTGTCTGGGACCTTCGACCAGGAACACCAGCTGCTCGTACCCAACCGGGTGCTGGACGGCAAGCAGGGCTACTACGTGCTCACCCCGCTGCGCACCGACGACGGCCGGATCGTCGCGGTGGTTCGCGGCTGGGCGCCGGGCACGCCCGCCGAGGGCGCGGCCGCCACGGCGCTGCCGCCGGCCGGCGAGGTCACGGTGGCCGGGCGGTTGCAGGCCGGCGAGAGCAGCGGCAGCGGCGGCGCCGTGGCCGGCGGGCTCCCGGCCGGACAGCTCGGCACGATCAACAAGGCCTCGCTCGTCAACAAGCTCTCCTACGACGGCTGGTACGACGGCTGGGTGTCCTCGGACACCGTGCCGGCGGGGCTGACCCCGGTGCCGACCGTGCAGCCGCAGGGCGGCGACGGCCTCAGCCTGCGGGCGTTCCAGAACCTCGGGTACACCCTGGAGTGGTTCGTCTTCGGCGGCTTCGTCGTCTTCATGTGGTTCCGCCTGGTGCGACGCGAGGCGGAGGCCGAGCAGGACCGGGCCCTCGGGCTGGACCCGGTCCTGGAGTAGCCCCGGCCGGGGTGCGAGCGGCCGCCCGGGGCGGGCTCAGCCCTCCGGACGCCGGGCTCAGCCCTCCGGACCCGGCTCGCCGGACGCGGGGCTCAGCCCTCCGGACGCCGGGCTCAGCGTGAGGGCTTCGCCGGCGGGACGGCCGGTTTGGACGGCAGAACGGGCGCCGTCGGCACGGCCGGCGTCGGGTGCGGGGTCGCCGCGGGCGGGGACCAGGGTGTGCCGGACGGGGTCGAGGACGGCGAGACCGTCGGCGGCGGGTTGCCGCACCGGCTGCCGCCGCTCCCGCTCCCGCTGCCGCTGTCGCTGTCGTCGTCCGAGTCGTAGTGGTCGGTGTGGTGGCGGGTGCTGCGCCCGCTCTTGGAGCTCTTCGACCCCTTGGACCCGGACGACTTCGACCCGGACGACTTGGACGAGGCGAGCACGACCGCCCCGTCACCGGCGTCGGCCCGCGTGACGTCCGTGACGTCCGTGACGTCCGTGACGTCCGCACCTGACGCACCCGACACGCCCACCGCGACGTCGGCCGCGCGGAAGACCGCCCGGACGGCCGGGCCCCCCGCCGCCCCGGCCGCGGCCGTCGTCGCGGTGGCCGTCGCCGTCGCCGTCGCCGTCGGCCGGCTGGACGGCGACAGCGGCGGCGGGCAGGCCGCGTCGCTGCCGTCCTGACCCGAGCAGCCGGTGAGCGCGAGCGCCCCGGCCACCCCCACCCCCATGAGCGTCAGCCGACGTCTCACCCCTTGCCCCCGGCGCTCGGCTCGCCCTGACCCGCCCCGGCGCTCCCCGCGCCCAGGTGCCGCCGGACGAAGTCGATCTCCAGCCGCAGCTGCTTGATCCGCTCCTCCACCACCAGCGAGCCGTGCCCGGCGTCGTACCGGTAGACCTCGTGCGGCCGGCCCAGCTGCTCCAGCCGCTCCACGTAGTTCTCGATCTGCCGGATCGGGCAGCGCGGGTCGTTCACCCCGGCGCTGATGTAGACCGGCACCCGGACCCGCTCGACGTAGGTCAGCGGAGAGGAGGCGGTCCAGCGCTCGGGCACCTCGGTCGGTGTGCCGCCGAAGAGCGTGCGGTCCAGGGACTTCAGCGCCTCCATCTCGTCGTCGTACGCCGTCAGGTAGTCGGCGACCGGGACGGCGGCGACGCCGAGGGTCCAGTTCTCCGGCTGCACGCCGAGGCCGAGCAGGGTCAGGTAGCCGCCCCACGAGCCGCCGGTGAGCACCAGCCGCTCCGGGTCGGCGAGCCCGCTCGCGACCGCCCAGGCGCGGACGGCGGCGATGTCCTCCAGCTCGATCAAGCCGACCCGCTCGTGCAGCGCGTCCGTCCAGGCCTGGCCGTAGCCGGTCGAGCCGCGGTAGTTGACCCGGACCACCGCGAAGCCGTGGTCCAGCCAGGCGGCCGGGCCGGCGGCGAAGGAGTCGCTGTCGTGGTGGGTCGGTCCGCCGTGGACGTCGAAGACGGTCGGGAACGGGCCGTCGCCGACCGGGCGCTGGACCAGCGCGTGCACCCGGCCGCCCGGGCCGTCCACCCAGACGTCCTCGACCGGGACCGAGCCCGGCGGCACCGGGCCCGGCGCCCGCAGGACGACCGTGCCGGCGGTGGACCGGACGGCGGACGGCTCGGCGGCGGAGGACCAGAGGAACTCCACCGTGCCGTCCGGGCGGGCGGTCGCGCCGCCGACGGTGCCGCGCGGGGTCTCCAGCCGGGTCAGTACCCCGGTGTCGAGGGCGTACGAGAACAGCTCGCTGCGCGCCTCGTACTCGTGCTCGACCAGCAGCGCGCGGGCGTCGGGGCGCCACTGGGCGGAGACGTCGCCGGGCAGCTCGCGGCCCTGCTCGTCGCGGAGCGCCAGCGCGGTCTCGGCCCTCGTGGCCACGTCCCAGATCATCGGCTCCCAGCGGCCGGTGCGCTGGTGGGCGACCAGCAGCCGGGTGTCGCCGTCGACCGGTGCGAAGCCGAGGCAGGCGATGCCGCGCGGCTCCGGGTGCCCGGTGACCTCGTCCAGCTCGGCGACGGTCGCGCCGTCGGCGAGCCGGACGACCCGCAGCGCCGAGTGCATCGCGTCGCCGTGCTCGGTGTGGTCGATGGCGAGCAGGGTGCTGTCGTAGCTGAGGTCGCCGATGCCGCCGTACTCCTCGTGGCGGTAGATCTCCACGGCCTCGGTCGCGCCCGGGCGGCGCAGGTGGAGGGTGGTGCCGTGCTCGTCGGTGGAGCGGCCGACCACGACCGTGCCGTCCCGGCCGAGGGCGAGGCCCGCGGAGTAGGAGGCGGCCAGGCCGGGCACGGCCTCCTCGTCGGGAGAGCCGGCGCCGTCCTCCGGGCGGCCGGCGAACGGCTGGCGGCGCCAGATCCCGAACTCGTCGCCGTCGTTGTCGTCGAACCACCAGATCCACGCGCCGTCGGGCGACAGCTCGGCGTCGGTGGTGCCGTTCGGCCGGTCGGTGACCTGCCGGTGGGTGTCGGTGGCGCGGTCCCAGGCGTACACCTCGTAGGTACCGGTCGCGTTGGACACGTACAGCGACCGGTCGGGGGCGTCCTCCGCCCAGTCCGGGAGGGAAACCCTGGCTGCCCTGAACCGCTGCTCCCACGCCGGTACGGCGCTCTTCTCCTCGCTCATCCACCCATCCAACCCGATCGGGGGGAGTGAACGGAACGGGCGGGTGGACCGGGACCGGTCCACCCGCCCTGCCGCGCTCCCCTCAGGGCGTCCGGCGGGGCAGCAGCTGCACCAGGCCCACCAGCAGCAACTCCAGCACCGCCAGCGCGGCGACGCTGCGCTCCAGGGCGGCGACCGGATCGCCGGCGCCGTAGTGGACGATCCCGATCAGCGCGATCCCGAGCGCCCCGGCGACCTGCTGCACGGTGGCCAGCAGGCCCGCGGCCGACCCGACCAGCCGGGGCTCGACCGAGGCCAGCACGACGCTGGTCACCGGGGCGATCACCAGCCCCATCCCGAGACCGTCCACGAACAGGCCCGGCGCCAGCCACCAGACGCCGCCGGTCGTCCCGCCGGCGTGGACGGCGAGGCCGAGCAGGCCCAGCCCGCCGGCCATCAGCAGCCCGCCGAGCGCGATCGCCTGGCGGCCGAGGCGGGCGGCGACGCGGTGCGCCGTGGTGGAGGTGAGCAGGTAGCCGGCACCGATCGCGGTGAAGACCAGGCCGGAGCCGAGGGCGTCCAGGCCGCGGCCCTGCTGCAGGTGCAGGGCGAGCACCAGGAAGAACGACGCCTGGCCGAGCCAGAAGGCGAGTTGGGCGAGCAGCCCGGCGGCGAAGGCCCGGCTCCGGAGGAGACCGGTGTCGACCAGCGGCGTCCCGGTGTGCCGGTGCTGGTGGACGGCGAAGCCGGCGAGCAGGGCGAGGGCGGCGCCCAGGCAGAGCCAGGTCCAGAGCGGCCAGCCGGCCTCCCGGCCCTGGATCAGCGGCAGCACCAGGCCGGTCAGCGCGACGGTGACGAGCAGGACGCCCACCGGGTCCAGCCCGGGGCGGTGCGGGGCGCGGGACTCCGGCAGGCAGCGGCGGACCAGGCCCAGTGCGGCCAGGCCGACCGGCAGGTTGAGCAGGAAGCAGCTGCGCCAGTCCAGGCCGAAGAGGTCCGCGCGGATCAGCGCGCCGCCGATCAGCTGGCCGAACACCGCGCCCACGCCCATCGTCAGCCCGTACATCGCGAACGCCCGGGCCTGCGCCGCACCGCTGAACGCGGTGCGCAGGATGGCCAGCACCTGCGGGCCCATCAGCGCCGCCGCCAGCCCCTGCGCGATCCGGGCGCCGACCAGGGCGGTGGCGGTCGGGGCCAGGCCGCAGCCGGCCGAGGCGAGCGTGAACAGGGCCAGGCCGAGGGCGAACACCCGGCGCCGCCCGTAGCGGTCGCCCAGCCGGCCGGCGGTGATCAGCCCGGCGGCCAGCGCCAGGGCGAAACCGGCGATCACCCACTGGACGGCGGCCGGGCCGGCGCCCAGGTCGGCCTGGACGGACGGGACGGCGACGTTCACCACGAAGACGTCGAGGGCGGTCATGAAGGTGGCGGTCAGGACGACCGGCAGCAGGCCCCGGGTGGCGGGCTCCCCGGCCCCGGCCCCGGCCGCAGCCCCGGCCGTGACCGTGACCGGGCTCGTGGGCAGGGCGGTGCGGGTGGGCGGGGCGGTGCTCGTACGCAGGTCGGTACGCGTGGGCGGGGCGGTGCTCATCGCGGGCTCTCCTCGGCGGAGTCGGGAGCGGTTTCGGGAGCGGTTTCGGGAGCGGGGCGGGGATCGGGCGTGGGTGCGCACGGGGTCGGCCGGGCGAGGGGGCGGGTGCGTCGCCCGCCCCCGTTGCCTCCTCCGGCGGCTCAGGCGCCCGGGACGCGGTCCAGGAAGCCGTACACCGAGGCGATCCGGCCGTCCGGACCGGCGACCAGCACGTCGAACCCGACCACCAGCGCCTCCCCGCCCGCCGGTCCGAGGTTCCAGGTGAACCGGGCGATGTCGTGGTGCGCGTCGACCGGGCCGAGGGTGAACTCCAGGCCGGGGAACTGCGCCTGGGCCGCGCCGATCAGGGCGTCGACGCCGTCCCGGCCGGTGACGGCGGCCAGCGGGTCGGTGTAGCTGCCGTCCTCTGCCCAGGCCTCGTCGACCAGCTTGCGGCGGGCGGCCGGGTCGGTCTCGTTCCAGGCGGCGAGGTAGCGCTCGGCGAGCCGGTGGAGGTCGGTCACCTGAATGTCGTTCATCGTCTTCTCCCGTGTCCTGCTGGGTGGTTCGGCGGGTCGTTCCCGCTGCTCACGAAGGTACGGACGACGCCCGGTCGGCGAATCCGTCACGGATAGGTAGGGGAGCGGGCGCACCGCCGGGGCCGTAGGTAGGCCACGCCAGTAGGGTCGGAGGATGGGGATGCTCTACGGTCGGGAACAGGAGCAGGCCGTCGTCGACGCGCTGCTCGACGGCGCGAAGGCGGGCCGCAGCGGGGTGCTGGTGCTGCGCGGCGAGCCGGGGATCGGCAAGACCGCACTGCTGGAGTACGCGGTGGTGGCGGGCGGCGGCGCGTTCCGGGTGATCCGGGCGACCGGCGTCGAGTACGAGGCCGAACTCCCGTTCGCCGGGCTCAGTTTGCTGCTCGCCCCCGGGCTCGACCGGCTCGCCGCCCTGCCTGGTCCGCAACGGCGTTCCCTGGAGGGCGCGTTCGGCCTGGGGGACGCCGCCGCACCGGAGCAGCCGGGCGGCGACCGGCTGCTCACCGGTCTCGCGACGCTCGGCCTGCTCGCCGAACTCGCCTCCGACCAACCCCTGTTGTGTGTCGTCGACGATGTGCAGTGGCTGGACCGGGCCTCGCTGGACGCCCTGCTGCTCGCCGCCCGCAGGCTCCAGGCGGAGGGCGTCGCCCTCCTGCTCGCCACCCGGGACGCGGGCGCCTCCGGCACCTCCGGCGACGGTCTGCCGCCCACCGGCCTGCCCGAACTCCGGCTGGCCGGGCTCGCCGAGCCCGCCGCCGCCCTGCTGCTCGACTCCCGCACCGCGTCGGCGCTGACCGGCGACGTCCGCCGCAGGATGCTCGCCGAGTCCGCGGGCAACCCGCTGGCGCTCACCGAACTGCCCGTCCCGGTCGAGGGATCCGCCGCCGACCGGGCGGGGGCGGCCTCCGGCGGGCTGGCGCTCACCAGCCGTCTGCAGATCGCCTTCCACGGCCAGGTCACCGGTCTGCCGCCGGCCACCCAGACCCTGCTGCTGGTCGCCGCCGCCGAGGAGAACGGCGACCTCGACGTCGTGCTGGCGGCCGCGGCCGCCCTCGGCGTGAGCGCCGACCACCTCGCCCCCGCCGAGGAGGCGGGCCTGGTCGCCCTGGGCGCCGACCGCCGCCTCGCGTTCCGGCACCCGCTGCTGCGCGCCGCGATCCTGCAACGCGCGCCGATACAACAGCGTCTGACGGCCCACCGGGCCATCGGCGGAGCCCTGGAGAACGGCGACCGCCGGACCTGGCACCTGGCCCTCGCCGCCACCGCGCCCGACGCCGACCTCGCCGACGCCCTGGAGCGCACCGCCGTCAGCGCGGAGACCAGGGGCGCGCACGGCGGCGCCGCCGCCGCGTACGAGCGCGCCGCCCGGCTCACCCCCGACCGCGACGGCGCCACCCGGCGCCTGGTGCTGGCGGCCGAGGCCGCCACCGAGGAGGGCAAGCTGGCACAGGCCGAGGCGCTCGCAGAGCAGGCCGGAGCCCGGACGGACAGCGTCTTCGCGCACGCCCTGCTGGACCAGGTCCGGGCCACCGCGCACTTCTGGCGCGGCTCCTACCCGGCGGCCTACCGGCTGCTGCTGGACGCGGCCGGCACGGACATCGAGGCGCCGCACGCCGCCCGGATGCTGCTCCAGGCCTTCCACGCGGCCTGGTACGCCGGCGAGGAGCCGGTGGTCGCCGTGCTCGACCGGCTCGCCGCGCTCCCGCTGGCCGAGGGGGATCCGCTCACCCCGCTCGCCCGTCACCTGTCGGCGGCCGTCCTGCCCGCGCTGGGCCGCCCGGCCCCGCCGCTGCCGGCCGCCCGCGACACCGCGGCGGCGGCCCGTCGGGCGGGCGCCGAGACGCCGAGCGACCTGGTCCAGCTCTGCGGGGTGACGCTGGTCCTCGGCCGGGACGCCGAAACGGTGGAACTCGGCGCCGAACTCGTCGCCGAGGCCCGGGCCAAGGGCACCGTCGGGGTGCTGCCCACGCTGCAGTTCTTCCTCGCCGAGGCGGAGCTGTTCCACGGGCGGCACCGCGACGCCGAGGTCACCGCCACCGAGGCCCTGGCCCTGGCCCGGGACACCGGCCAGCACCAGTGGGTCAGCCAACTCAGCGCCCTGCTCGGCTTCCTGGCCGCGCTGCGCGGCGCGGAGCAGGAGTGCGCCGCGCTCACCGCGACCGCCCGGACGGCGACGGCGCTCACCCATACCAACACCGGGACGGGCCCCGGCGGCGGCGAACCCGCACCCGCGCCCGGGGAGCCCTGGGCCCAGTGGGCGCTCGCCCTGCTCGACCTCGGCCGGGGCCGCGCCGCCGACGCCGCCGAGCGCCTCCAGGCGCTCACCACCGGCCCCTACCGCCACCACGTGGGCGCCACCCGGGCCGTCCCCGACCTGGTCGAGGCCGCCGTCCGGCTGGGCACCCCGGAGCGGGCCGCCGAACCGTACGAGCGCTTCGCCCGCTGGGCCGGCGCCACCGCCGTGCCGTGGGCCGAGGCGCTGCGGCTGCGCTGCCAGGCACTGCTCGGGCCGGACGAACTCGCCGAGTCCGCCTACCGCGCGGCCCTCGACCTCCACGACGGCACCCACCGCCCCTTCGAGCAGGCCCGCACCGCGCTGCTCTACGGCGAGTGGCTGCGCCGCGAACGCCGACGCACGGACGCCCGCCCGCACCTGCGCGCCGCCCTGGAGACCTTCGAACTGCTCGCCGCCCACCCGTGGGCCGACCGCGCCCGCACCGAACTCACCGCCACCGGAGCCGGCGCCCCGGCCCCCGCCGACGCCCCGGTGGGACCCCTGGCCACCCTCACCCCGCAGGAACTGCAGATCGTCCGGCTGGCGGCGCGGGGGCTCACCAACCGCGACATCGCGGCCCAGCTCTTCCTCAGCCCGCGCACGGTCGGCCACCACCTCTACAAGGCCTACCCCAAGCTCGGCGTCACCGCCCGCACCGACCTCCCGGACCTCCTCTGAGGCTGCCCGCGGACCGGCGACGGCCGACGTGCCGGCAACTCGTCGGCGCCGCCGCTCCCGGCTCCGCAACGCGGAGCAGGCGGGGATCTTCCGCCCGAGCAGCCGGACCTTCGCGCTGAGCAACGCGCACGCAGGGCAGGCGGATTCGGTGTTCCAGATCCTCGGCTGACGGATCGGCGCAGGCGCGAACGGTGGGCCGGGCGACCGGGACGGAGAGCGGTGCCCGTCCCGGCCACCCGGCCCTCCCCGCTGTCCGGCCGCCAACTCCCCGTGGGTCCGACGGTTCGTCACATCATGTGCGCTGCAGCGAAGTCGGTGGCTCGCTCCGCACGCGACCGGGTGTTCCCTTCGGCGTTACAATCACCGTCGGTGGGCGATGCGCGGCCGCGCGTTCGGAGGGTCACATGCGGATCGGTGAACTGTCGGCGCAGACCGGGGTCAGCGTCCGCCTGCTGCGGTACTACGAGGAGCAGGGGCTGCTGGAGAGCAGCCGGCGCGACGGCGGCCACCGCCGGTACGGCGCCGACGCGCCGGTGGTGGTGCGCCGGATCCGGGCCCTGCTGGGCGCGGGGCTCTCGACCAGTGCCATCCGCGATGTGCTGCCCTGTGTGAGCGGTGAGAACACGGTGGACTCGTGCGTGCTGGAGGTGCTCGAAGACCGGCTGGCGGCGCTGGACCGGCAGTTGCTGGTCCTCGGGGCGAGCCGGGCCGCCCTGGCGGGCATGGTCGCGGCGGCCCGGGAGGCGGAGGCCGCGGCGCTGGTGGCGTAGGGCGCCGGCGCTCCCGGGGCCGGCCCGCTGCCGCGCGGGCGGGCGGCCGGCCCCGGGTGGGCGGCGGTCGGGCGGGGGTCAGGCGGAGGTGCGGAACACCTCGCGAGCCGGCGTCCCGGTCAGGTCCGGCCGGTCGTGGCCGAGCGCGTACGCGGCCGAGACCATCGTCATGTGGTGGTGCCAACCGAGGTAGGAACGGCCCGAGAAGTCCAGCAGGCCGAAGTCGGCGCCCAGCCGGTCCACGGCGTCCCGGGTGGTCGCCGCGGTGCCGAGCAGGGCGAGCACGGCGGGAGCGTCCTCGCTGAGGTTGGTCAGCCAGTACCGCCGGTCCCTGCCGCCGCGGGCGTCCTGCACCCAGAGCCGGTGGACGGGCGCGCCCTGGACACCGGGCGTCAGGACCGGGACGCAGCGCAGCGTCGGCTGCGGGGTGCCGGGCGTGCGCGGCCGCTGGCGCGGGAGGAGCGACTCGACCGGCACGGCGTCCTGCTGGATCCGGCCGAACCGCCCGGTGGTGGCCTGCAGGACGGGGCGGACGGCCTGGTGCGGCCGGGCCTCCAGCAGGTACGGGACGCCCCGGCGGGCGAGCGCCGACATCAGCGGCGGCAGGTCGTCGACCACCGTGAGGTCCGCGACCAGCGGGGCGACGGGGAGGTGGGCGGCCAGCCGGTCGACCATGTCGAGCACCGTCCGGTCGGCCGGGCGCGGGGTGACGGAGTCCGGGATCCGGGCGCGGACCCGGCGGTCCCGGTCCTCCGTCCAGTCGGCGTCGAGCAGCAGCGACCAGTCGACCGGTACGGCGTGCCGGTCGGTGGCGATGAACATCCCGGCCGCGGCCTGGCACTTGATGGTGCGGCCGAACTCCGGGACGAAGCGGCGGTGGACGCCGACCGCCTGGTCGCCCCGCTTGGGGATGACCGCCAGGGTGGCCGTCCAGGCCCGTACCGGGCGCGGGCCGGTGGTGGTGAGGCGGGCCAGGGTGCGGCGGGCCGGCCGCCAGTCCCACGGGCTGCCGTTGATGAACTGCTGCAGCGAGAGCGCGGCGGTCCGGCTCGTGGTCAGGCTGGTGGCCATGTTCGACAACGACTTGCGGCCCGGTGCGGCGAGCAGGCCGCGTAGATAGGCGTGGGCCCAGCGGCGTTGGTCTATCCGGGGCAGGTGGGCGAAGACCTGCTCGGCGAACCGGGAGACCGATGCTTCGCCGGCCGGCGGCAGGTGTTGCGCGTCCATGTGAGCTCCCCGGGATCGTGAGGTGCCGTGAGTGCCGTCCCGGGAAGAATAGCGAACGATCGCTTTGTTTTGGGGGTCGAGGTGAGCGCTGGCACGATTCTGACAAGTTCGTATGCCGGGGTGTGTGCGCCCCGGCGCACACCTGCCATCGCAGGGCGCGGAGCGTGGGGGTGCGCTGCTCCTGCGCCGGTACCGCGCCGGTACCGCGCCGGTGTTGAGCCCGGCCACGGGGCGCATACGGAGGGACGGCGTCAGGCCGAGGGACCGGCCAGCGTGCGGTGCCAGAGCCTGCGCAGCCGCTGCCGGAGCTCGTCCCCGGTGGGGGCGGTCGCCCCGCCCACCGGCACGACGCCGCGCCGCAGGGCCTCCGAGCCCACCACGAGGCAGTGCACCAGGATTTCGAGGTCCTGCGCATCGGCGGCCGCCGCCGTCGGGGCCATCCGGTCTCCGGGACCGTGCCCGTGGGGGGCGCGCTGTGCTGCGGGGCCCTGTCCGACGGGGTCGCCCTGGGCTGTGGGGCCCTGTGCTGCGGGGCCTTGGGCTTCGAGGTCGTGCTGGGCCGCAGGGCCCTGCGGCCCGGGGCCGTTCGACCCGTCGGCCCGCGGCCCGGGGACGCCCGGCTGGTGCCGCGTCAGGTGCCCTCGCAGGACGGGGATCCAGCTGGCGTACCAGTTGTCGGCCGAGCCGGGCTGCTCCCAGGCCAGTCTGGCCGCCGCGCTGACGCTGGGCTCGTCCTGGAGCAGCCGGGTGAGCACGTCGGTCAGCCGCGCCACCTCGCCGGTGCCGCAGCCCGACGGGGCGCTGTCGGCCCCGCCGGGGCTGTCGCGGGCCGGAGGCCCGCCGTCCGTTCTCCCGTCACCCGCCGGGGCCCTGTCGCCCGCCGGGGCCCTGTCGCCCGCCGTGGCCCCGTCCTCCGCGGGGCCCCCGTCCTCCGCCGTCCTGCCGTCCTCCGCCGGGCCCCCGAGGGCGGCCCGGGTGAGCTCGACGGCGTCCGCGCGGACGGCGTCCGCCAGGCTGGCCTTGGTGGGGAAGTGGAAGGTCAGCGCGCCCATCGTGACCCCGGCCGCCCGGCTGACCCGGGAGAGCGAGGTGCCCGCGTAGCCGTGCTGGTCGAACTCGCCCGCGGCGGCCCGCAGCAGGGCCCGTCGGGTGTGCTGGGCGCGTTCCTGTTTCATCGCCCACCGCCGTCGGGGAGGGCTGCTCTGGCGCACCGGCCGAGCGTCGGCACCGGCTCCACGGCCTGGAGCGGGGGACTGACGAACCGCATGAGCGGGAGTGGCTCCTTCGAGCAGACGGAGCGGGGCGGGCGGGAAGGCCGGGACCCCTGCGTCGGTCCGAGCCGATCCGACGGAGTCCCGACGCTACGCGGAGCGGGCCGCATACGCACCGCTCGGCCGTCATCCGCTTGCAGCTTTGGCAACTCCCTCGGAACTCCGTTCGGTGGCCGTGGCGTCCGTCCGCGCGAGGTGGTCCCGGTACCAGGGCGCGGCCGCGGCGAGCCGGTGCAGCGGTCCCGGCCCGGGATCGGTGCCGGTCGACCGCCAGATCTCCGTGCTGCGGTACCAGTGGTCCTGGGCCAGCAGCGCGAACTGCCGCTCGCTGAACGCCCCGGGCACCCGCCGCAGTTCGGCCAGGCAACGCTCCCAGGGCCAGTCCTGGCCGGGGGTCGGGGGCAGTACCCCGTGCTCGGCCAGGGCGTCCAACAGGGCGCCGCTGCGGACGGGTTCGGGGTGGCCGGCGTGGTGGACCCCGCTCGGTGGCCGTTCCGGCCCGAGCGCCAGCCCGGCGACGAGCCGGGCCAGGTCCTCCACCGCGACCAGCGAGAGCAGGGCCGCGCCGCCGTCCCACCGGGCCGGCACCCGCCGGGTGAGTTCGGCCAGGCAGGGCACGACCCAGCGGTCCCCGGCACCCAGCACCAGCGGCGCGCGCAGCACCACCGCGCCGGCGTCGAGTGCCGCGCGCTCCCCGATCAGCCTGGTCCGGCTGGCCGCCGAGACGGGCGCCGGCGTCACCCCGTCCACGTCGATGCCCCGGTGCGGGCCGGGGCCGTACACGGCGGTGGTGGAGAGGTGGACGATCCGCCCCACGCCCGCCCGGGCGGCCTCCGCGAGCAGCGCCCGGGTGCCGAGCACGTTGACCGCCGCGCAGGCGTCCTCGTCACCGGAGACGGCGGCGGCGAGGTGGACCAGGACGTCGGCGCCGTCGGCCGCGCCGCGCAGGGTCGCCGGGTCGGTGAGGTCCGCCGCGACCCGGACCGTCCCGGGCGGCGCGGCGGAGCGGGCGACGGCCCGGATCACGCCGGTCTCCGGCCGGGCGCGCAGCGCGGCGAGCACCGCGGAGCCGATGAAGCCGCCGGCCCCGGTCAGCAGGATGCGCGTCACGCCCGGTGCCCGCGCTCCGCGAGGACGCCCCGCAGGGTCTTCACGACCGGCGCGGTCGCGATCCCGGGCAGCAGGTACCACCAGAGCCGGGCGATCCGCTCCGGCAGGTCGGCGCGGTTGCTGCGCAGGTGGGACATGACCTGGGTGCCGGTGTAGGCCCCGACCAGGACCTGGGAGAACTCCGCCGAGTCGACGTCGGGCAGCAGCTCACCGGCCTTGCGGGCCTCCTCCAGCTCGGCGCAGAACTGCTCGGCCCACATCTCGTACGGCCGGACGTCCCGCAGGCCGAGCTGGCCCTGCTCGACGGCGAGCGTGACGCCCGCGCGCAGCAGCACGTTCTCCCGCAGCTCGTCGGCCAGGTACAGGTTGAGGTCGAGGAGCTGACGCAGACCGGCCGGCCGGTCCGGCAGTTCCAGGTCGGCGGCCTGCTCGTCCATCACCGCCTTGGCCAGTTCCTCCTTCGACCGGAAGTGGAAGTACATTGCGCCTTGGGTGGTGCCCGCCTGTGTGATGATCTTGTTGACGCTTGAGCCGCTGAAACCGTACTCGTCGAAGACCTGTGCGGCGGCCCTCAGGATCGTCCCGCGGGTGCGTACGGCTCGGTCCTGCTTCGCTCGCGTCACAGTGACTCCAAACTCCTCGACAAACAAAAAGAACGACCTCTACGTTATTTGCAGCGGGGCCCGGCGTACACAACGGAGGCTCCACCAACCACGCCAGTGGCCATTCTGGGGGAGTGCACACATGTATCGCACAGACCACGGCAGCACCATGACTGCTGCGACCACCGTGCCCAAGGAACTCGTCCACAAGCGCGCGGCCGAAGAAGTGCTGCTGACCGGCTGGGAGACCACCGGTCCGGACGCCTACCGGGTGACCGCCCGCTGGCCCCGCGATCGCGCCGACAGCGGCCTCTACGACCCGATGCTGCTGGTCGAGACGGTCCGGCAGAGCTTCCCGCTGCTTTCCCACGCCGCCTTCGACGTCCCGCTCGGGCACCACCTCGTCTGGGACCGGTTCAGCTTCGCACTGGTCCCCGAGCTGCTCCTGGCCGACCGCCCCGCCGAGCGGGACGGCGACGAGGTCCAGCTGGACGTGGTCTGCCAGGACGTGGTCCGCCGCGGCAACCGGGTCTGCGCCCTCACCCTCTCCTACATGGTGAGCCGGGCCGGCGAGCCGCTCGCCACCGCCCAGACCCGCTTCACCGTCCAGGCCCCGGCCATCTACCGGCGGCTGCGCGGGGACCACGCCGACGCCGCCACGGCGATGGCACGCGCCGTGCCGCCCGGGCCCCCGATACGCACCGCGAGACCCGACGCCACCACCTCGCAGGACGTCGCCCTCTCCGCCACCGAACACGCCCGGCGCTGGCAGCTGCGGGTCGACACCTCCCACCCGGTGTACTTCGACCACCCCGTCGACCACGCGCCCGGCGCCCTGCTCCTCGACGCCTGCCGCCAGGCCGCCCAGGCCCTCTGCTCGCCGGCCCCCGTCCTGGCGGTCGCCATGGAGTGCGTCTTCACCAGCTACGTCGAACTCGACGAGCCCTGCCTGGTCGAGGCCGCCCGCCTGGCCCGCGACCCGGCCGGCCGCGACCGCATCGGCGTGACCCTCCACCAGGGCCCCGACGGCGCCACCTCCTGCTCCACCGTCGTCACCGTCGTCCCCCACCCCGACGCCCCCACCCACTGACCCGCGCGGCCGGCGCCGTCGAGCAGATCATCACCGCCACGGAGAACGAACGGGCCCACCCGGCCCCGCAGCCACGGCGACGATCCACTCGACGGCCACCCCGCCCGTGGCGCACGTCACGGGAGTCCCGCCCCCGGTTCCACTCCTGAGGGCGGGTCAGCCACCGCCCACCGGGAGCCGCCCCGGCCGGCGGACTCTCCCGAGCCCCCCGGGAAAAGCAGTCAGGGCCGGTGACCCTTATGGGTCACCGGCCCTGAGCTGGTGTTACTGGGTCGGGGTGGCGGGATTTGAACCCACGGCCTCTTCGTCCCGAACGAAGCGCGCTACCAAGCTGCGCCACACCCCGGTCCTGCGGTTTGTTGCTCCGTCTCCTTCGCAACGAGTAGAACTCTACCGGACGCTTGCCGAGAGACGAAATCCGATTCCCCGGGGGGCTCCGCCGCAGGTCAGCGGGAGGGGGTGAGGGTGAGGAGGGTGGCCTCGGGCGGGCAGGCGAAGCGGACGGGGGTGTAGCGGTTGGTGCCGCAGCCGGCCGACACGTGGAGGAAGGCGCGGCGGCCGCCGGCCTGGTGGGTGGAGAGGCCCTTGACCCGCTTGGAGTCGATGTCGCAGTTGGTGACCAGGGCGCCGTAGAAGGGGACGCAGAGCTGGCCGCCGTGGGTGTGGCCGGCCAGGATCAGCGGGTAGCGGTCGGCGGTGAAGGCGTCCAGGACGCGCAGGTAGGGCGCGTGCACGATGCCCAGCGAGAGGTCGGCGTCGGCGGACGGGCCGCCGGTGACCTCGCTGTAGCGGTCGCGGCGGATGTGCGGGTCGTCCAGGCCGGTGAACTCGAGGTCGAGGCCGCCGATGTTCAGCCGGCCGCGGGTGTTGGTGAGGTCGAGCCAGCCGGCCGCGTCGAAGCCGTCGCGCAGCTTCTCCCACGGGTTGTGCACGGCGCCGGTGATGCCGCGCCGCGCGGTGCCGTCGGGGTTGTTCATCCCGTGGGCGCCGCTGCGCATCGCCTGGAGGTAGCGGGCCGGGTTCTTGCGGGCCGGGCCGTAGTAGTCGTTCGAGCCGAAGACGTAGACCCCGGGGAAGTCCATCAGTGGCCCGAGCGCGTCGAGCGTGGCGGGGACGCCGAGCGGGTCTGAGAGGTTGTCGCCGGTGTTGACCACCAGGTCGGGCCGGAGTCCGGCGAGGCTCTGCAGCCAGCGCTGCTTCTTGCCCTGGCCGCTCACCATGTGGATGTCCGAGACCTGCAGTACCCGGAGGGGGCGGGCGCCCTTGGGCAGGACGGGGACCTCGACCCGGCGGAGCCGGAAGGAACGGACCTCGTACCCGGCGGAGTAGGCGAGGCAGGCGGCGCCGGTGGCGGCGATTCCGAGGGGGACGGAGTACAGCGGTCGCATCGCTCCATGCTCTCAGACGGTGGATCAGCCGGTGAACGTCCGGTGGGCCGGCGAGGACACGCCGCTGTGGTCCGAATGCCCGCGCCGCCGCCTGCGCCGGACCGTGCCGCCGCCCCGGTCGGCCTCGGCCGGTCAGGCCGACCCGGTGGCGGGGTCCGTCCGCTCGGCCTCGTCGCGGCGGGCCCGGAGGGCGCGGACCTTGTGCAGGTTGCCGCAGTGCTCCATCGAGCACCAGCGCCGCCGGCCGGGCCGTGAGGTGTCGACGAAGATCAGGCGGCAGTTGTGACCGCCGCACTCCCGGACCCGGTCCGCGTAGGGGCCGGTGAGCAGGGTGATGGCGTCCCGGGCGAGGGCGGAGAGGACCTGGTGGCCGTCGGCCGGCAGCGGGGCGGCGGCCGCGCCGTCCGGGCCGATCTGCGGGACGAGCGGCGGGTGGGCGGCGGCGCGGTTGAGTACGGCGTAGTCCGCCCCGGCCCCCGCCTCGCCGTGTGCCCGGGCCGCCGCGAGGCGCCAGAGCGCGTCCCGCAGGGTCCGGGTGGCGGTCAGCTGCCCCACGTCGACGCGGACGCCCTCCTCGGGGAGTTCCAGCCGGGACAGCTCCAGCCACCGGGTGAGGTCCTCGGGGTGGTGCAGCACCTCGTACCGGGCGTAGTCGCCGGGGCCGCCGGTGGTGAGGAGCTCCAGGCAGAGCGCGCCGGGGTCGAAGAGGTAGCGCGCACCTCCGGGAGTGTGCAGCACCAGTCCGGTCGCCCGTTCGTCAGTCATGTAACCACTATAAAGAGTTACCAGGCGGTGCGAGGAGCCTCCCGCGACCGCGGCCCGTGCGCGCTCCACCGCCGATGCTCCGGCGTTAATGGCGGGCAGCCGATCGCCGCAGGTGGGAGACTCTGGGCCATGACCACGCTCAAGGAGCAGTTGCACCAGGACCTCACGGCCGCGATCCGGGACCGGGACGAGCTGCGCTCGGCCACCATCCGGCTGACGCTCTCCGCCATCACCAGCGAGGAGGTGGCCGGCAAGGAGAAGCGGGAGCTCTCGGACGCCGAGGTGCTGAAGGTGCTGGCTCGCGAGGCGAAGAAGCGCCGGGAGGCGGCCGAGGCGTTCGACGCCGCCGACCGGACGGAGCAGGCCGCGCGGGAGCGGGCCGAGGGGGAGTTGCTGGCGGGGTACCTGCCCAAGCAGCTGTCCGACGAGGAGCTGACGGCGATCGTGGCCGCCGCCGTCGCGGAGAGCGGCGCGACCGGCCCGCAGGGCATGGGCGCCGTGATGAAGCTGGTGAAGCCGAAGGTGGACGGCCTGGCCGAGGGCGGCCGCGTCGCCGCCGCGGTCAAGGCCGCGCTCACCGGCTGACGGCCCCGACGGCCGACCGGCCGGGGCCGTCAGCCGGGCACCCGCGACGCGCCGCCCACCGCACGGGCACGGCGCACGGACCCGCCGCCGCACCACCCGCACGAACGAGAGGGGCGCCCTCCGAGCAGATCG
>NZ_JBHWUI010000124.1:0-25029 GCF_042737525.1 Kitasatospora sp. NPDC059973
GCGGCGGGCACCCCACCCGGACCTGGGGACGGGGACCGTCAGTCGAAGATCCGCTCGTAGATGCCGGGCTCGCCGACCGTGTACCCGGTGTCCCTGGCCCGGGAGGAGACCACCAGGTTGATGCCTTCCTTGGTGACGCTCCAGTCGTTCAGGCCGACCTGGTCGAGCAGCTCGCGCATCTCCTCGGTGGAGTACGAGGCCCGCAGCGAGGTCATGAACGCGTTGGCGTCACCGCCGGCGTACTGCAGCACGAACGAGACCATGCCCTCGTCGGCGTCCCGGGCCAGGTCGTACAGCAGGACGGCGCCGCCGGGGCGGCAGACCCGGGCCAGCTCGGGCAGGATCCGGGCGGGCTTGTCCCACCGGTTGATCGCGCAGAAGCTGAACACCACGTCGAAGCTGTCGTCCGGGTACGGCAGCCGGCTGTACCGGGCCCAGTCGCAGGCGAAGTCGCCGCCGTAGGAGACCAGGTTGGCGAAGATGGTGTTCTCCCGGGCGACCTCCAGGAAGGCGTCGTTGCTGTCCAGCCCGGTGAAGGTGGAGTCGCGGTGCTGGGCGGCCAGGCGCAGCGACAGCAGCCCGCTGGCGCAGCCGATCTCCAGGACGTCCTTGTCCGGACCGCAGTCCGGCCCGATCAGCTTCATCATGTGCTGCATCGGGATGATCATCGAGGTGCGCACGCTGCGGTCGTAGGCGCGGCACTCCTCGGCGGTCTCGAACGGGTCGCCCTGCGGGGCCCGCTCGGCGAGGTCGAAGATCCGCCCCCGGCGGGAGCGGCGCGCGGTGGTCTCAGAACTGGACAAGGGGGAGCCCCTTCCGGCCGTCGGTGCGGTCGATCTGCCACTTGAGGATCTCGGTGCTCGCCGAGGTCGGCTGCGGGAGCCGGTAGTTGGCGTCCGAGTAGAAGCTCTTGGAGATGTTGTCGATGTAGTACCAGCCCTTCGGGTAGGTGACCTGGATCGCGTCGGCGTCGACCTCCAGCAGCCCCTTGGCCACCAGGTCGTCGATCTTGTCCTTGAAGTACTCGTACGGGTCGACGCCGTGCCGCTCGCGGTAGACCGAGCGCTTGACCCGCAGCAGCTTCAGCCCCAGGACGAGGCTGCGGCAGCGCTGCTCGTGCTCGTCGGTGTAGGCGCCCATCACCACCGGCAGCCGGCCCTCGTTGCACCGGCTGATGTACGACTCGATGTCCGGCTCGTTGAGGTACATGTGGTTGTTCAGGTACCCGTAGGCGCCCGAGCCGATGGCCACCATGTCCCCGCACCGGCCCCAGATCTGGGACAGGTGGTCGGTCAGGTAGAAGGTGTCCGTCTCCAGGCCGCGGTACGGCTTGCTGCCGTCCTTCACCACCGGGTACGTCTTGACCCCGGCCGCCTCCCACTCGGGCCGCATCGGCTCGATGAAGTCGTTGTAGGTGAGCGCCAGGTAGCCCGCGTCCATCAGCGTGGTGTGCAGGTACTGGTACATCTCGTCGGCCTCGCGGGTGCTCGGGCAGGGCGGCGTGGCGCCGCTCTGCAGCGCGAAGAACACCTCCGAGCCGGGCATGACCGCGTAGTTGTAGACCGAGAAGGACGTCACCGGGAGGTCCATCAGGGTGCGGATGTCCTGCGCCCACAGCTCGGGGGTCTGGCCGGGGATGCCGATCATGTAGTCGATGCAGAGGTTCTCCAGGCCGCTGCGGTCGATCAGCTCGATGGTGCGGGTGGCGGACTCGCCGGTGTGCGCCCGGGCCCGGCCGAGGTAGCGCAGCAGCGGGTCGTGGAAGGTCTGGACGCCCAGGCTCATCCGGTTGACGCCGTGCTTGAGCAGCACGTCCAGCTTCTGCTGGTCGACGTCGACGGGGGTGGACTCGATGGTGACCGAGCAGTCCGGGCTGAAGTTGAGCCGCTGCTTCATGTAGCCCAGCAGGTCGTCGAGCTCCTCGGCGCGCAGCGTGGTGGGCGTGCCGCCGCCGAAGTAGCCGGAGGTGAAGACGGTGTCCCGGACGTGCGGCAGCTGCGAGTAGAGGTCGATCTCCCGCTTGAGCGCCTGGATGTAGCGCTGGGTGAGGGTGTTGCGGGTGGAGAACTTGTTGTACGGGCAGCTGGTGCAGACCTGGTTGCAGAACGGGATGTGCACGTAGAACGACGTGGTCTTCGGGAACTTCTCCCGGGTGGCGTAGATCTGGTCCGCGGACAGCGGCTTGACGTCGCACGGGTACCAGCGGACGAACTCGATGTCCCGCTCCGGGTAGTCGCGCCAGAAGCTGGGGGTGTCGAGGAAGTTCCGGGTGATCGCTTCTTGGGTCATGTGCCTCTCCGGTCGTCAGGTGGCGCGGTGGTGCTCGACGGTGAGTGCCATCGGGCCGTCCGGGCCGACCGCCCAGTCGGCCATCCCCGCGGCGTCGAGCAGTTGACGCAGTTCGGCGCCGGTCCAGGCGCCGCGCAGGGAGTCCAGGTAGGTGCGCAAGCGGTACTGGCCGTCGGGCGAGTCGTCGGCGGCCATCTCGCGCAGGGTGTATTCGAGGATGAACGGGTCCGGGTCCCGGCGCAGGTCGTTGACCAGCAGCCGGCCGCCGGGGGCCAGGGCCCGCGCCGCCCCGCGGAGCAGGGCGGTGGGGTCGGTGCACTCCCCGAGCGCGTGCACGCTGTAGACCAGCGGGTGGCGCCCGGCGAGGGGGGCCGGCAGCGGGCCGCCGGCCGGCCAGTGGTCGACCGGCACCGCCGCGCCGAGCCGCTCGCGCAGCGGGGCGACGGCGCCCGGGTCGGTGCAGAGCACCCGCAGGTCGACCGGGCGGCGGGCCAGCAGCAGGGCGGCGAACCCGCCGTAGCCGGGGCCGAACTCCAGCACCGGGCCGTCCGTGCACGCGCTCTCCAGCAGGTCGAGGAACTCTTCCTTGTACTGGTTGCGGGCGGCCACGTACCGGTCGTACGCCAGGCGGTCGGCCTCGTCGGAGAGCCGGTGGCGGGTCGGCGTCCGGACGGCCGGCAGCAGGCCGGTGGTCACCCCGCTCACACCTCCCTCAGCAGGGCGAACAGCTCCCGCTCGGTCTCGGCGACGGAGGCCAGGGCGGCCCGCAGCTCCCCGGCGAGGCGCTCGCGGACCGGGGCGAGCCCGGCGGCCGCGGCGGCTCGCAGGTCGGGCAGCCGCTCGCCGAGCAGGGCGGCCCGGGCGAGGGCGGCGGCGCCGCCGTCCAGCAGTTCGGCCTCCCGTGCCCGGTAGGCGGCGCCGAGTTCGGTGAACGCGGGCGTCCAGTCGGGCAGCAGCAGGGCGATGACCCGCTCCCAGCGCCCGGCGCTGTCGGCGCAGAGCAGGGCGGCGTCGGCCAGCCGGTGGTCCCCGGTGAGCTCGGCGGCTTGGGTCAGGAAGGTCCGGAACAGGTTGCGGAAGGCGTTCCCCCCGGTGCCGGCCAGTTCGAAGTCGACGTAGGCGCCGGCGAGTTCGTCCACCACGGCGGCGGCGGGGGTGTCGCTGAGCAGCAGGTGCCGCAGACCGGCGCCGTAGGAGTCGAGGCCGCGCAGCCCGAAGCTGGGCACGGGCGGGTGCAGCATCGCGCGGCAGGACCAGCGGATGCCCTGGCGGATGTCGTCCTCGGTGGGGTACCGGGCGGCCTTCCAGTCGGCGCGCAGCAGGGCGTGCCGGGGCGGGAAGGGCTGGTGGCCGGAGGCCCGGGCGGTGGCGAGTTCGGCCGTGGTCAGGGTCTGCGCGCGGGCCGGGCGGTCCGAGACGGTGACGGTGTCGTTGTCCCGGTCGTGGCCGACGACGACGATCGCGTGGCCGCCGAAGTGCCGGGTGGCCTGGAAGTACGGCAGGTGGAAGAGGTCCGCGTAGACCACCGCCGGGCGGCCGAGGTCGAGTTCGGCCAGCAGGTCGCCCCAGGCGCGCTCGGGGTCGTCGGTGACGGCGACCTCCAGGTCGAGGCCGACGCCGGCCGCCATCCGCCGGGTGAACTCGGGGAACGGGCCGTTGCGGCCGCCGGTGAAGCCGCGTCCGCCTGGCGGGGCGGGCATGTGCATGAAGTTGATGCCGCCGGCCACGCCGAACAGCATCGCCTCGCTGATCTGCAGGTCGTGCGCGGCCAGCTGCTTGCGCATCGACGCGGTCTCGCAGTGCGCGCCGCCGTGCGGGACGTCCGGCGGGGTGGTGGTCATGCGGGTCCTCCCGGGGTGACGGGGCGCTCGGCCCAGGCGGCCCAGCCGAGCGCGTCCGGCGGGACGAGGTCGGTGGGCGGCAGGACGGTCGGTGGCAGGACGGTCGGTGGCCGGACGGCGGCCCGCGGCCCGGCCGGTGCCCGGTCGGCGGCGGGCGGCGCGGCGCCGGCGGCCTCGGCGGCCTCGGCGGCGATCTCCTCCAGCACCGAGCGGGTGTAGGGGTTGGCGTCCGAGGGCGGGTAGTCCAGCGCCGTCCCGACGAAGACGTTGCGGATCGCCGCCCGCACGATGTCGGTGGGCAGGCCGCGGCCGGTCAGTTCGGCGGCCAGTTCGGCGCAGGCGCGCAGGGCGGCCTTGGTGGCGGCGCGGTTGGCCGGGCCGACGCACGCCTCCGGTCCGAGCACCACCTCGCCGAGGTCGGCGGCGAGGGTCCGCAGCAGGCCGATCCGGCGCGGTGCGGAGGTGACCAGGACGGTCTTGAGGCCGAGGGCCACGGCGGTGAACTGGCAGACCGGCTTGAGGCCGACCACCTCCACGCCGAGGTCCGGCAGGTCCTCGGTGGGCACGCTGGTCGCCATGTTGACGAACAGCGCCCGGCGGCCGACCTGTTCGGTCAGCGCGGCGAGCCGGCGCAGCGCGGCCGCGGTCTCCTGCGGCGGGACGCAGAGCAGCACGGTGTCGGCGGCGGAGAGGATCTCGCGCTGGTCCATGTCGGGCAGCGACAGCTCGGCGGCGACCCGCCGGGCGACCGCGGGGTCGCTGTCGTTGAGCAGCACCGGGAAGCGCTCGGCCAGCCGGTCGGCCAGCACCGAGCCGAGCCGGCCGAGGCCGACCACGGCGATCGTGCCGGGGTCGTTGTGCCGGGGTTCGGCGGGGTTGCCCGGGCGCAGGCCGAGGGTCATGAGACCGCCTCCAGGTCCTCGATGGTGAGGCTGCCGGGCTTGAGCATCCGGTCCATCGCCCGCCGCACCTGGGCGCGGTCGATCGGGGCGACCGAGGCGGGCACCGCGAACTCCGCGGTGACCCGCTCGGCGACGGCCGCGCAGAGCGCCGCCGGGTCCTCGACCTCGGCCTCGACCCGGATCTCCAGGTGGTCCCCGGAGACGCCGGCCGCCCAGTAGAGGCCGGCACCCTCGGTGGCGAGCACGGTCTGCTCCAGCGCCAGCTTGTTGATCCGCTGCCCGCCGACGGTCAGCTGCTCGCTGACCCGGCCGTGGTGCGAGAGCACCCGGCGCGGGCTGCCGCAGGCGCAGGGCTCGGCGGAGGCGGTGACGAAGTCCCCGCTGCGGTAGCGCAGCAGTGGCATGGCCCGGCCGGCCAGGGCGGTGATGACCAGTTCGCCGGCGGTGCCGTCGGGGACGGGTGCGGTGGTCTCCGGGTCGATCACCTCGAACAGGTGCCGGTCCTCGGTGAGGTGCAGGCTGCCCCGCTCGCAGACCAGGCCGAGCGAGTTGGTCTCGGTCGAGCCGTAGGCGTTGGAGAGCCGGACGCCCCAGAGCGCGGCGATCTTCTCCAGCTTGGCGGGGGAGCAGGTCTCGCCGACGTAGAGGAAGGTCTTCAGCCCGATCTCGGCCGGGTCGCGCCCGGTGTCCTTCAGCATGTCGTAGAGGCGCAGCGCCCGGCTGGGCGTGCAGACCAGGGCGGTCGGGCGGACGGTCCACATCATCTCGACCATCCGTTCGAACGGGCAGACCAGGCTGAGCGTGCCGACCGGCACCACGGCCGCGCCGTTCTGCTCCAGCGCCCGGTCCAGGTCGTAGGAGGCGAAGGCGAGTTCGTAGGGGATGGCGATGAAGACGAGGTCGCCGGGGCCGAGCACGTGGCCGACGGACTGCTCGACCGCGACGTTGCCGCGGATCCAGTCCTCGTAGGTGATCATCGAGGAGGTGGGGCTGCCGGTGGTGCCGGTGGACTCGCCGTAGCGGATCAGCTCCTCCCGGCCGACGGCCAGCAGGCCGAACGGGTAGGCGCCGCGCAGCTCGGCCTTGGTGGTGAAGGGCAGGGTCCGCAGCTCCTCGGCACTGGTGGGCCGCAGGGAGCCGTACCGCCCGGCCCAGCGCTCCCGGTAGAACGGCGAGTTGGCGAAGGCGTGGTCCAGCTGGCGGCGCAGCAGCGCGAACTGGTGGTCGGGCACCTGGTCGGGGCTGAGCTTCTCGAACGCGGCCAGGTCGGCCAGCGCGGCCTCCCGGATCTCCGGATAGCGCAGGTGCGGGGGGCGGTCGGCGGTGGTCACCGGGCATCCTCTCCAAACATCAGCTGGGTCTTGATCCGGGTACGGGGGTCGAGCGTGAAGGCCTCCGCCGCCCGTTCGGCCGGCAGGCGGTGGGTGACCAGCAGCCCGGCCTCCTCGCGGTGGCCGGCCAGGAACTCCTGGGCGCGGTGGAAGCCGCCGGTGCCGCCGATCGAGCCGACCAGGGTCAGTGCGTTGGCCACCAGCAGGTCGGTGCGGAGCGCGGCGCTGCGGCGCAGCCCGAAGCAGAGCACCCGGCCGCGGGGGACGGCGCAGGCCAGCGCGGTGGCGAGGCCGTCGGCGCCGCTGGAGCAGTCCACGGTCAGGTCGTACCGGGCGGCGGCGGTCAGGGCGGCGTACCCGCCGGCGGACCGCGCGGCGGCGTCGGGCTCGGGCGCGGCGGTGCGGACCCGGGCGCTCGGCAGCAGCGCGGTGACGGCGGCGGCCTTCACCGGGTCCGCCTCCAGCAGCTCCACCCCGCCCGCCCCGTACGCCCCGGTGAGCAGCAGGTAGCTCGCCAGGCCGAGGGCGCCGGCGCCGATCACCAGGATCCGCTCGTCGGGGCGCGGGTCGATCCGCCGCAGGCCCTGGGCGGCGACGGCGAAGAACTCGGAGAGCGCCAGCAGGCCGGGGCCCAGGCCGTGCGTGTCGGGGTAGAGGTAGCGGCGGTCCACGGTCCGCAGCCGGGTCGAGAAGCCGTCGACGGTGAGGCCGAACTTCTCGATCCGGGTGCAGACGTTGCGGTCGGTGCCGCAGCGCGGGCAGTCCCCGCACCAGCGCGAGCAGTCGCCGGTGACCCACTGGCCCAGCAGCGCGCGGCCGTTGCTCCCGGTGTCGACCACCAGGCCGGACCACTCGTGGCCGAAGCGCAGCGGGTAGCTGCTCGGGCCCCCGTAGGCGCCGTCGTACAGCGCCTGGTCGCTGCCGCACAGGGTGACCCGGTCGACCTCGACCAGGACCTCGTCCGGGCCGAGCGGCGCGGTCGGCGGCTTCGCCTCGTCGACGGTGAGCCGGCCGGGGCCGGTCAGCCGCAGGTCCGCCCCGGCGCTCACCGGGCACCGTCCCCGGCCGCCGGGAGCGGCGGCAGGTGGTCGTTCAGCTCGGCCTCGATCCGCTCGCTCTCCGCGCGGGCCATGGTGATGCGCTCGCGCAGGCTGATCGAGTTGAGCCCCCACCACAGGTACCAGTTGTCGTTGGCGAGCACCCGCGCCTGGATCTCGTCGAGGACGGCGGCGTCCTCGATGACCGCGCGGGAGCAGTAGTACTTGGGCACGATGAATCGCTCCGTTCCGGTGATCATGCCTTCGGCGACGGCGGTGGTGTGCAGGGCGGTGCCCCGGCAGACCCGCAGGCCGAGCGTCCAGAAGGCGTGCACGTCGGGCGTGGCGGGCGGCACGAGCTGCTCCATCACGTCGAAGGTCTCGCGGACCGAGTCCCGGTCGTCGCCGGGGCTGCCGATGAACAGGCAGTGCTCGACCCGGATGCCGGCCTCGACGAACTTGCGGTGCGACTCGATGATCTGGCGCTGGCGGAAGTTCTTCTTCAGCCCGCGCAGGATCCGGTCACACGCCGAGTCGGTGCCGAACTCGACGTAGTAGCAGCCGGTGCGGACCATCAGGTCGACCAGTTCGGAGGTCACGTTGCCCGGGTTGACCATGCAGGACCACGGCATCTCGATGCCCCGGCGGACGAACTCCCGCAGCACCTCCAGCGAGTAGTTGAGCGGCAGGTTGAAGACCCCGTCGACGATCTCCAGGACCTCCAGGCCCTCGTCGCGCAGCCGCTCCACCTCGTCGGCCACCCGGGAGACCTCGTCGAACTTCACGCCGGTGCCGTCCACCAGGAAGTTGCTGCAGAAGACGCACTCCAGCACGCAGCCCTTCTTGGTCTGGATGGTCGCCGGCACCTTGAGGCTGCGGTCGTGGGTCTCGTACGAGTAGCTGAAGTAGCGCTGGTCGTACAGGGCCGGGTCGGGGCGGGCCGCCTTGCGGTAGTCGATCCGGAAGACGGCGTCGCGCCGGTGGTAGCCGCCGCCCTCGCGCGGGCTGATCACCCCGGGCACGTCCAGCGGTTCCTCGCCCCGGGCCAGGTGGTCCAGCAGCGGCTGGACGGACTCCTCGGCGAAACCGGTGATCCCGTAGTCGGCCCGGACGAAGTCCATCAGGTCCTCGGGGACGGTGGAGAACCCCGGACCGCCCAGCAGCACGGTGACGCCGGGCAGTTCGTCGCGCGACCAGTCGGCCACCTCGCGGGCGAGCGGGGTGTAGACGACCGGCTCCAGCATGCTCTGCGAGTCGACGTTGCGGATCGAGATCCCCACCACGTCGGGCTTGAAGGCGCGGACCGCGGCCCGGACGACCGGCTCGTCCTCCTCCTCCCACATCAGGTCCAGCGTCTCGACCTGGTACCCGGCCGCCCGCGCCTGGGTGGCGATGGTGACCATGCCGATCGGCAGGACCGGCCGGAAGGACTTCAGCTTGTTGATCGACACGAAGAGGATCTTCACGGCCGGCCCCCGTCGACCTCGGCCAGCGCGGTGACCAGGCCGCGCAGTTGCCGCTCGCTCTGGTGCCAGTGCACGACCAGCCGCAGCAGGCCGAGCCGGCGGGCCACCGAGGCGATCAGGCCGCGCTCCTCCAGCGCGTCGACCAGCTTCTCCGGGCTCGGGTGGCGGACCGTCACCACGGTGAGCTCGGGCCGCGGCGCGACCTCGAAACCGGCCTCGGTGAGCAGCCGCACCAGCAGCGCCCGGCGCTCCCAGAGCCCGGCGACCGAGGCCCGGTAGCCGCTGCGGCCCTGGGCGCGCAGCGCCGCCCAGGTGGCCAGCAGGGCGCCGCCGGGCCGGGTGCCGAGCAGGGCGTGGTGGTCGAGGGTGCCCCGGTAGTGCGAGGAGGTGCGCAGCGCGTCCGGCGCCCCGGGGTCGCGGAAGAGCACGTGGCCCGCGGGGATCGGCGCGCCGCCGTACTTGTGCGGGTCCAGGGTGATGGAGCTGACGCCGTCGACGCCGAAGCCGATCGCCGGCAGGTCGTCGCCCAGCTCGCGGGCGAACGGCACCAGGAACCCGCCGGTGGCGGCGTCCACGTGCACCGGCACGCCGAGCGCCGAGGCGTGCGCGGCGATCGCCGGCACGTCGTCCACGGCGCCGGACTCGGAGCTGCCGGCGGTGGCCACCACCAGCGCGGTCTCCGGGGTCACCAGCGGCAGCAGCCGCCCGGTGTCGACCCGCAGCCGCTCGTCGGAGGGGACGCGGACGACCTCGACCGCCAGCAGCGCGGCGATCTTGTCGAAGGAGAAGTGCGCGCTGTCGCCCATCAGGACCCGGGCCGGCGCACCGGCCCCGAAGCGGGCCCGGTGGTGCCGGAGCGCGGCGAGCACCGCCAGCAGGTTGGCCTCGGTGCCGCCCGAGGTGGCCACCCCGGCGGCCCCGGGGCCGTCCATCAGGTCGGCCAGCATGGCCGTCACCTCGGCCTCGGCGCGGGGCAGCGAGGGGAAGATCCGGTTGTCGCCCATGTTGGACTGCTGGTGGGCGGCGAACACCTGCTCGGCCACCGGCAGCGGCGTCGAGCAGATCGAGTTGAAGACGGTGCCGTCCCGGTAGTCGTGGTCGTCCGCGCAGAGCCCGGCCAGCTCGGCCAGCACCCGCTCGACGGGGACGCCCCGGTCGGGCAGCCCGTGCGGGCGGGCGCCGGCCAACTCACCCGGCGGCGGGGACCCGGTGGGGGACGGCGAAGAACTGGGCAGCGTTGCCATGAGCGAGAGCCCTCACGATCTGCTCGGGGACACCATGGAGTCGGAGCCGGTGCACCGTCCTGGCCAGACCCAGCGGGTCGGCCGAGCCGAAGTGCAGGCCGGTGTTGAGCATCAGCCGCTCCGGGCCGAACCGGTCCAGCAGGCCGAGCACCTCGCGGTGCGACTGCTTCTCGCGGACCTGGAACAGCGCGTCCTGGCGCGGGGCGACGGCGATCCCGTACCCGCCGAGCCCGCGCAGCGCCGGGTGCTCGGCCAGCAGGTCGATCCGCTGCTCGTCCAGGTCGAGCAGGGCGATCGTGGCCGGGTCGATGCCGGCCCGTTCCACCGCGCCCGCCAGCGGCGCCAGCATCTCCCGGAAGGCCGGCAGCGCGGGCGGCGACTCGACCAGCACCGGCAGCGCGCGCGCCGACGCCAGCTTCAGCTGCCGCTCCAGCACCTCGACCTCGTCCGGGCCGCCGCCGCGCAGCGACACCTCGCCCAGCGCCCGGACCCTCGGGTGGTCCAGGTACCGCTCCAGCACCTCGATCCCGGCCAGCGCGCCGCGCAGCCCCGCCATGTCGGCCGCGTGCACCGCGAGCGCCACGTGCAGGTCGATCCCGTACGCGGCGGCCCGGGCGGTCTCGGCTCCGGCGAGCCGCTCGAAGCGGGCGGCGAAGGCGCTGCCGGAGTCCCGGGCCTCCAGCGAGGCGGAGCACGGGGCGAGCGCGGTGAGCACCCCGCTGACGGCCATCAGCTCGTAGTCGTCGGCGTTGCGCAGGTCGGTGTGGATGTGGTGGTCGAACAGCGGCGTCAGTCCGGTCCCGTGCAGGGCCCGGGGGGCGAGCGGCGGCGGGGGCGGCGGCGGGCCGGGGCGGTCGGCGGGCACGACGGGCTCAGCCCTGCGCGGCGGCGGCGATCGCGGCGGTCAGCACCTCGCGGCTGCGGCGCAGCGCGTGCTCGTAGCGGTCGGCGTGGTTGTACAGCTCCACGCTGACGTAGCCGTCGTAGCCGCCGCGCCCCAGCACCGAGAAGAAGCCGGCGAAGTCGATGTCGCCGTCCCCGGGGATCTCGTGGTGGTGCACCCGGCCCTTGATGTCCTCGACCTGGATGATCTTCGTGTAGGGCAGGTTCCGCTCCACCGAGGCGAGGTAGTCCTCCTCCACCACGCGGCAGTGGCCGAGGTCCTGGGCGAGCGCGAAGCGGTCCGAGGCCAGCGCGTCGGCCAGCCGGGCGACCCCGTCGTTGCTCTCCAGGAAGAACTCCGGCTCGGGCTCCATCGCCAGCACCGCGGTGCCCGGGCCGTCCAGCACCTGCCGGACGCCCTCGTCCAGCCACTGCCGGGCCTGCTCCTCGGTCACCTCGGGCTTGCGCTTGCCGGTGGCGAAGTTGACGTAGGGGATGCCGAGTTCGTCGGCGATCCGGACCGACCGCAGGACGAGGTCGACGCGGCGGGCCCGGCCCTCGGCGGTGGGGTGGATCAGCGAGGGCTCGAAGCGCTCCTCGCCGAGCAGGTTGTCGGCGCCCGCGGCCAGGCAGCAGGCCGTCAGGCCGGTGCGCTCCAGGGCCTTGCGGATCGGCGCGGCCTCGGCGGGGCCGAAGGCGAACGGGTCCAGGTGGGCCGGGTGGAGCGAGAGTTCGATCCCCTCGTAGCCGGCGTCGGCGACCGCCTCGATCGCCCGCTCCACCGAGATCGTCCGCAGGCCGTTGGCGTTGTAGGCAAGCTTGACCACGACAGTTCTCCTTCTGGCTGGTGACGGTGGTGACGACGGTGGCCGGCGGGTCCTGGCCGGCCGGTCGCCGGGTGCTGGTGCGCGGCCGCGTCGGCGCGTGCCGCGCCGGGGCTCCGGTGTCCGGGTGGGCCGGTCACTTCTCCGCGGTGGCGTGCACGTGGAAGTCGTGCCAGGTGCGCAGCTCGATCCGCTGGAAGCCGGCGGCGCGCAGCATCTCCTCCAACTCGTTGAGGGTGAAGCGCAGGTGCACCTCCTCGGGACCAGCGCCGTCGGGCTGGCGGGCGTACCAGGCCTCGATCTCCCGGTTGCGCTCCTTGTCGGCGGTCTTGCGGTAGTCCGCCAGCGCCACCCGCCCGCCGGGGCGCAGCACCCGGTACATCTCGGCGATCGCGGCGGGCGCGTCGTCGGCCAGCTCGTGCAGGACGTAGGTGGAGATCACCAGGTCGGCGGCGGCGTCGGCGACGGGCAGCGGGACCACCGGGCTCACGGTGCGGGTCACCCGGTCGGCCACGCCCTCGCGGGCGGCCCGGCCGGCGAGCACCTCCAGCAGCTCCGGGCTGCCGTCGACGCAGTGCACCGAGCCCTCCGGCCCGACCAGCCGGGCGGCGGGCACGGCCGCGTAGCCGGTGCCCGCGCCGACGTCGACCACCTGCTGGCCGGGCGCGGCGCCGACGGAGCGCAGCAGGTCCTGCACCTCGCCGAGCGCCCAGCGCAGCGGGCCGTCGAGCCGGTAGACCGTCTCGGCGATCTCCGGCGAATGCGCGTCGTTCATGGATGACTCCTTCGGGAGGCCGAACGGGCCGTCCGGCCCTGCTGGGCCGGCGGTCGGGGGTGTGCGCGCGGTGCCCTGGCGCGTACGGGGCGGTCAGGCCTCGGCGAGGACGCTCTTCAGCAGCGGCTCGGGCACCGGCGTCTCGTGGTCGCCGTCGACGATGTGCACCCGGCCGACCTCGGGGACCAGCACGAACCGCACCGCGCTGCCCGCCCGGCGCTTGTTGTCGCTGAGGATGACCTCGACGATCCGCTCCGGGGTGAACTCCCGGGGCACCGTGGTCGGACTGCCGATCAGGGTGCCCAGCAGGTGCTCCTGGCGCGCCAGCACCTCCGGGGCGGTGATCCCGAGCCGGATGCCCAGCCGGGCCGCGGCGCACATCCCGATGCCGACCGCCTCGCCGTGCAGCAGCGCGCCCCCGGAGAGGAACTCCACGGCGTGCCCCACGGTGTGGCCGTACTCCAGGATGATGCCGGCGCCGCGCTCGCCCGGGTCCTGCGCCAGGATGCCCAGCTTGCTGCGGACCACCTCGTGGCAGACCCCGAGCAGGTCGTCCCGGATGCCCGCCACACCGCCGGTCAGCAGGTCCTCCATCCGGTCCACCCACGCGGCGTCGTTGACCAGGCCGTTCTTCAGCGCCTCCACCAGCGCGCTGCGGTGCTGGCGCTCCGGCTCGCTGCGCAGCATCGCCACGTCGGCCCAGATGAACAGCGGCGCGTGGTAGACGCCGAACTGGTTCTTGCCGAGGGCGCCGTTGATCGCCTGCTTGTTGCTGAGGGTGCCGTCGGTGAGGTTCAGCATGGTGGTCGGGATCTCGACGAAGCGCAGGCCCCGGTAGACCATGGCGGCGGCCAGTCCGGCCAGGTTGCTGATCATGCCGCCGCCGAGCGCGCCGACGATCGAGTCCTTGGTGGCCCCGGCGGCCACCAGCCGTTCGCAGAGGGCGGTGAGCTCGGGCCAGCCCTTGACGCCCTCGCCCTCGGCCACGGTGATCAGGTTGACGGCGACGCCGGCCCGGCCGAGCCGGTTGGCGAGGTCCCGGCCGAACAGCTCGTACAGCGGCTGGCTGGTGACCAGGTAGAACTCGTCGAAGGCGTGCCGGCCGAGGTACTCGGGCAGCCGGTCGCCGATGGACTCGCCGAGATAGTACGGGCAGCTTGGGCTGGTCCCGCTGGACAGCTCGATGATGGTTCCGTCGGACACGTCGGTCCTTTCGTGCAGGGTGTCGGAACGGGTGGTGTCGGAACGGGTGGTCCTGGGGTGCGCGCGCCTCGCCCGGGCGGTGCCGGTGCGGGTGGTGCCGTGACCTCGGTCGTGCGCGGGGGTGGTGCCCCCGGTGGTGCGCGCGGCCCCGGGTACGCGGTGGCACGCTCCCGGCGTGCGCGGGCGGTGGTGCGGGGCCCGGCGGAGGGCCCGGTGACGGGTGCCTGTGGTGGGCGCGGGGCGCCGGTGGTCAGCGGTGCGCGAGGTAGCCGTCGAGGTCGAGCAGCCCGTTGCCGCTGACGCAGGCGACGATCACCTCGGCCCGCCCGGTCTCGCGGGCCAGGACGGCCCGGTCCACGGCCGCGCGCAGGGCGTGGCAGGACTCCGGCGCGATCAGCATCCCCTCGGTGGAGAGCACCAGCCGCCCGGTCTCGAAGACGTCCGTCTCCTCGTACGCGACCGCGTCCAGCAGCCCCTCGCCGCGCAGCACGCCGATCAGCGGCGAGCCGCTGTGCTGGCGCAGACCGCCGACGTGGGTCTCCGGCAGCTCGTAGTCCCGGCCGAGGGTGTACGACTTGCCGAGCGGGGTGACGCCCTCCGGGTCGGCGTGGTCGTAGCGCAGCGTGCCCCGGGTCAGCCGGGGGGCGCTCGCGGACTCCGCGCCGAGCAGCAGCAGGTCGTCGCCGCGCTCCGCCTTCTCGGCGAGGTAGGGGCCCATGAAGCCGCCCAGGTTGCTGCCGCCGCCGACGCAGGCCACCAGCGCGTCCGGCCGCTCGCCGAGGGCGGCCAGCTGGGCCTTGGTCTCCTGGCCGATGACGGTCTGGTGGATCAGTACGTGGGCCAGGTTGCTGCCGGAGATGTAGCGGGTCTCCGGGTGCAGCGCGGCGTGGCTGATCGCCTCGCCGATCGCGGTGCCGAGCGAGCCCAGCAGGTGCCGGCCGTCGCGCAGCAGCGCCTTGCCGACCGGCGTCCGCTCGCTGGGGGAGGCGTGCACCTCGGCGCCGAGCATCTCGATCAGCGCCCGGCGGCCGGGCTTCTGGCGGGCCGAGACGCCGGCCCAGTAGATGACGGCCCTGAGGCCGAAGCGGCGGGCGGCCCAGGCCACCGCGTGGCCCCACTGGCCGGCGCCGGTCTCGGTGACCAGCGTGTCGACGCCCTGCTCGGCCGCGTAGTGGGCCTGGGCGATGGCCGAGTTGAGCTTGAAGCTGCCGGTGGGCAGCACGTCCTCGCGCTTGAGGTAGATCCGGGCCGGGGTCTCCAGGTAGCGCTCCAGGGCCCGGGCCCGCAGCAGCGGGGTGGGGCGTCCGATCGACGCCAGCTCCTCGCGCACCCGCTCCGGGATGGCCAGGAAGGGTTCGGTGGCACCGTCCTGGGCGCGGACGGCGTCGAGCCGGATCCGCTGCTGCAGGGCGAGCCGGGAGCCCCAGGCGTCGTGCTCGGCGCCCTCGGGCTCGCGGGGCGGCGGGACGGGGCCGGGCAGGCTGGGGACGAGGTTGAACCAGTGCGACGGGACCTCATGGGGGTCCGCTGCGGCCGGCACCGGCACGGGGGTCCACTGGGCGGCTGGAGTCACGATGCATCCCTCTCGTCATCCGGATGGGGGAACCGCGCACGTCAGTTCTCGCAGCGAAACGACCGGGTGAGAAGCGGTAGGAGCGTTGTTGACCGGCTCAGTCAAGCTTTGGATCGGTTGCCGGGGGAGTACTTGACCGCAACGGTGGAAAAGCGGTCCCGGACCGGCCCGCTCCTGGGTGAAGCCCGGGTCAGGAGCCCGGACCGACGGCGCGGCGGCGGCCCGGACCGTGCGACCGGACGCGCGGTGACCGTCGTCGCGCCGTCTCGTTCGCCCCTGCGGGGGCCACCGGTCGCCCTGTTCCACCGGCGCCCCGGGCGCCCCGATCCGCAGTCGTACGGGAGTTGTGCACCATGGGTACCACCGGCAAGGCCGAGAACAAGACCGAGCAGAGGGCCGAGAAGAGGACCGCGCAGGCCGGGAAGGCAGAGCAGCCCGGGAAGAAAGCCGAGAAGACCGACCACCGCAAGCTGGGCGGCGAGCTGTACCGCGCGAAGGCCGTCCCGCAGCCGCTCGACGTCCCCGAGTTCGCCTTCCTGGCCCTTGACGGGACCGGCGACCCGCAGCAGAGCCCCGAGTTCGGGCCCGCCATCGCCGCGCTGTACGCGGTCTCCTACGCCCTGAAGTTCGCCGTCCGGGCCGACACCGGGACGGACTACGCGGTGATGCCGCTGGAAGGGCTCTGGCACAGCGACGACCCGCACTTCGACGCCGTCTCCGCCGACTCCTACGGCCCCGGCGCCCGGGCCGGCTGGCGGTGGACCCTGCTGATCCGCCAGCCCGTCCCCTACACCGACGCGCAACTCGCCGCCGCGCTCGCCAAGGCGGAGGCCAAGGCGGAAGGGAAGGCCGGGGCCGAGGCGGTCGGCCGGCTGCGCCGGGAGTCCTTCACCGAGGGCCGCTGCGTCCAGGTGCTGCACCAGGGCCCGTACGAGACCGAGCCTCGGACGGTGAAGCTGCTGCACGACTACCTGCACACCGAGGGGCTGCGCGAGGCCGGCCGGCACCACGAGATCTACCTCTCGGACCCGACCAGGACGGCCCCCGAGCGACGCCGTACCATCCTGCGCCAGCCGGTGTCCTGAGGCGTCGGCACACCCGGGTACGGACCCCTGACCTCCCGTGGCCGCCGTGGCGCACCTCCGTGCACCGGCTGCGGCCCGCTGGACAGCCATGGACGCCCCCCCTAGCATCGTGAGAATCCCCGTCAGGGCCAGGTGCCCGTCGGGGCCCGTCTTCGCCCGTCCCCGGGAGCCGCTGTCAGGGCGGCGTCCGTCCACCGGACACACCACGGGGCGAGGTGGATCTGGACGTCTGACCCTGGCGCGCACGGGGGGTGACCGCGCAGGTAGGCATTGAGGTGCGATCGATTGTCATGCCATCGGTCGGTCAGGCGTCGGCTCCAACAGGCCCGGGCTCGGCTCCGGTCGCCCGTCGGACCCCGCCCGAGGGACCCGAGAAGCGGAGGGCTTCAGTCTGCTATGAAGATCGACACGCTGAGCAGCCACGACGAGCGTCTGCGCCGGGCCATCCCCCACATCGTGGCCCAGGTCAGGGACGGTGAGGCCGCCGTCTCGCTGGAGGAGCTGGCGATGGCCACCAACACCTCGCCCGACTACCTGCGCCGGGTCTTCCGGCACCAGGTCGGCGAGCCGATCCACCGCTACGTCCGCAGGCTCCGGCTCTCCCTGGCGGCCTACCGGCTGGTCTACGGGGACCGCACCATCATCGACATCGCGGTCAGCGCCGGCTACAACTCGCACGCGGCCTTCACCCGCGCGTTCCGGTCCGCGTACGGGATATGTCCCACCGACCTGCGCACCAACCCGCAGAACACCGCCTGGCCGACCGCCGGTGCGGCCGGTTCGGACATCCGGCCGGCCGCGATCCCGCAGCGCCGGGTCGCGTTCTACTCCCACCTCGGGCCGATCGACAGCGCCGACACCGCCTGGGAGCGGCTGCGCGGCTGGCTCACCACCCACGGCCACTGCCCGGCCCGCTCCAAGGCGTTGGGCGTCTCCTACGACGATCCGGACTTCTTCATCGGCGCCCGGACCCGGCACGACATCTGCGTGCCGGTCTCGGACCGCTTCGACCCGCAGACCCGGGACGGGATGGGCGTCCAAGTCGTTCCGGCTTCAACAGGATTGGCGATGCGTCACGTCGGACCGCCCGAGCTGATCCCGTTCACCTACATGCACCTGGCGGTCAGCGCCGCCACCAAGGGGATGCAGCGCACCGAGCGCCCGCCGCTGCCGTACTACCTGGAGTTCTCCTCGTTCCCCTCGGCGCACCCCGAGCGCCAGGTCGCGGTGGACGTCTACCTGATGCCGCACACCCGCCGGAACTGAGCGCCGCGCACGCCCCGCGGCCCCGGGCGACCGCCCGGGGCCGCGAAGCCGCGCACGTGCCGTCCGTCAGGTGCTGTAGACCCCGACCTCGTGGAGCGAGTAGCCCCAGCCGGTGCCGCGCTGGACCCCGTGGACGCGGACGTACCGGGCCGGGACGCCGGTGAACCGCGCGGTCTCCAGCCCGCCCGCCCCCGTGGTGGTGGACCACACCGACGTCCAGGTGGCCCCGTCGGTGGACACCTCGATGCGGTACGCCTTCCCGTAGGCGCGTTCCCAGTCCAGCGTGACGCGTCCGACCAGGGTGGTGGACCCGAGGTCGAGCCGCAGCCACTGGTCGTCGTTCCAGTCGCTGGCCCAGCGGGTGCCGCTGTCGCCGTCCACGGCCCGGCCGGCCGCGTAGCTGACGAACGGGTTCCATTCGGTGGACGCGGCCGTGGCCGGGGCGCCGGCGGCCAGGTTGGTGCCGGCCCGGTGCTGTTCGGTGCTGCCCCAGGTGGTCAGGTAGGACTCGGCGCCCCGGAACAGGTCGTCCACCACGCCCTGCCCGCCGACCAGCCGGATCTCCTCCAGCCAGTCCGGCACGAGGCCGTAGTGCGCGGCGCCGTCCGTGTTGTAGTCCCAGGTCCGCTCGCCGGTGGTCTGCCGGTCGACGAGCGAGCCGCCGTCGGTGGTGCGGAACGGGTACTGGACCGGGTGCGGGGCGTTCGCGCCGGGCGGCGCGGGCCAGCCGCCGAGGCCGTTCATGTCGGTGCCGTAGCCGTAGCCCACCCCGTACTTGTCGCGCAGCGCGTCGGTGCGCTTCGCCTCCGCGCTGAACGCCTCGGCGCCGTTCATGTACTGGGCGACGAAGCCGCCGAGCTTGTAGACGCGCTCGGTCCAATCGAGGTCCATCCAGCTGTGCGAGGAGATCACGCCCGGGTAGGACGCGGACTCCAGGATGTCGAAGGCGCGGTCGGCCGCCTTGACGCTCATGTGGTCGACTTCCAGCATCATCTTGCGCTGCATCATCCCGCGCACGGCGTACTCACCGAGGTCGGTGAGGCCGCGGGAGTTGCACTGGGCGCCCGCCGCGTACGCCGGCACGGTCACCCCCGGCGGCAGCAGCTTCTCGGCCTCCGGTGCCGCGGCGAGGCCGATGGGGTTGTCGTGCTGCGGCCCGGCGCACTGCTCGGTGGTCCAGAAGGTGCCGGTGGACAGGAACTGGCCGGCGTTGATCGCCGTGCCGAGGGCGCCCTCGTCGAAGCGGACCCCGCACAGCGCGTTGTCGAACTTGTGGCACAGGAACATGCTGCGCACGCCCAGGCCGTACAGCTCGTCCAGGCCGCGGTCGATGTCGGCCTTGCCGCACTGGGCGACGTCCAGGATCTGCTTGCAGCCGAACGGCTCGGAGGTCTCCACGCCGAGCACGACGGCGAGCTTGCCCTGCGCGACGACCTGGCGGGCCTGCGCGCTGTCGGTGACGATCCGGAACCAGCCCTTGCCCGTCCCGCCGTACATCCGGTCGATGTAGGCCTGCAGGTCGTACGTCTTCTGCGCCTGGAGGCGGATGGAGTCCATCTCGTCGCAGCCGCGGTCCTTGAAGAAGTAGACCGAGCAGATCACCCCGTTGGTGACCAGGTCGTCGACCAGCACCCGCTGGCCGCCGCGCCAGGCCCGCTCGACCCAGGCGTAGTAGTTCTGCTCGTGGGTCAGCGAGTCGTGGGCCGGCCAGTCCTTGAAGCTGGGCCAGCCGACCGGGTCGTGCTTGCCGTCGCCACCCTTGGTGATCATGTCGAAGACCGCCAGCGAGCCGTCGGGGTAGTGCTCGGGACAGTCCTTGAGCGCGTCCGCGATCCCGGCCTCGGAGAACGTCTTCCCGCACAGGAGACGGCCGCCGAAGGCCTCGTTGGACATCAGGTGGTCGTGCGCGTCGACGAAGCCGCGGACCTTGCCCTGGGCGTCGGTCCCGCGGAACGGCTCACCGGTGACGCCGATCTGCGAGTCCGGCGCGGGCCGGGCGACCGGGTTCCACCAGCCCGTCCCGCCCGAGGCTCCCGGCGCGGGGGCCGCGAACAGCAGGGAGAGGAGGGTGAGGAGCGCGGCCAGGGCCGTGACGGTTCTGCGCCTGCGGTGCGGATGAGGGTGGGGTTGTGGGGGTTTCATCGGCCACCATTCGTGTCGTCGATGCAGGGACGACGGGGACGAACGACCCGCCGGCGCGGGGTGTTTGATTGTTCCGCGCCGGGCGACTGTCATGTCCCGCGTACTCGGTGCGATGAGAATCGCCACTGTTGGATTCTTAGTCAATAGCCCTGGACGGATGGTCCGTTGACGTGAAAGGCCGTGTTCGATGCGGTAGTTGACTGTCCGGTATGCGGAGACCGGCCGGGCGGTCCCGGGCCGGCCCGGAGCGCCCCGGGCGGTCCGGGAAACGGGCGGTGCGCGCGTGGGCAAGGGCTGTGCAGGGAGGGAGCACCGCTCGGCCCGAGGGCGTTCTAGCGTTGCCGGTGTTCCGCACGGAGGCCGGGCCGGCCCCGTGGCAGCCCCCCGGCCCGGGCGCTCCGGCCCGGGCTCTCCGGGCCGGCCGTGACACCCCTTCCGAAAGGCTCCTCATGCCCACCATCACGCTCTCCGACGGCTCGCAGAAGTTCTACAAGGACTGGGGCACCGGTCGCCCCGTCGTCCTCTCGCACGGCTGGCCGCTGAACGCCGACGCCTGGGACGGCCTCGCCGTCGCCGTCGCCGAGGCCGGCTACCGGGTCGTCGCCCACGACCGGCGCGGGCACGGCCGGTCCGAGCAGACCTGGGACGGCAACCACATGGACCGGTACGCGGACGATCTGGCCGAGCTGATGGAGCGGCTCGACCTCACCGAGGCCGTCCTGGTCGGCCACTCCACCGGCGGCGGCGAGGTCGCCCGCTACCTCGGCCGGCACGGCAGCGACCGGGTGCGCAAGGCCGTCCTGCTCGGCGCCGTGCCGCCGCTGATGCTGCGCACCGAGGACAACCCCGAGGGCACCCCGATCGAGGCCTTCGACGGCATCCGGGCCGGCGTCGCGGCCGACCGCTCGCAGTTCTACTACGACCTCAGCGAGGCCTTCTTCGGCTTCAACCGGCCGGGCGCCGAGGTCTCCGAGGGCAAGCGCCGCGAGTTCTGGCTGCAGGGCATGCAGGCCGGCCTCAAGGGCGCCCTCGACTGCGTCGAGGCGTTCTCGGAAACCGACTTCACCGAGGACCTCAAGAAGATCGACATCCCGGTCCTGGTCGCCCACGGCGACGACGACCAGATCGTGCCGATCGCCGCCTCCGCCGAGAAGAGCGTCGAGCTGCTCTCCCAGGGCGTCCTCAAGGTCTACCCGGGCGCCCCGCACGGCCTGGTCGGGGCCTACGAGGCCGCGTTCACCAAGGACCTGCTGGAGTTCCTCGGCGCCTGATCCGACGCCTGATCCGGCGGGGTGGCCCGCCCCGGGCGGCCACCCCACCACCCCCGCGGCCCCCGCACGCCCCGGACCGGCGCATCGGCGCAGGTCCGGGGCGTGCGGGCGTTCCCGGGCGGGCGCGAGCACGGCTGACGGCCGGTGAGCCTTGACCCTGCCCGGCGACCCAGGCCCGCCGGGTGCCACGCCCCGGCGCGGACGGAACGAACGGCGGGCCCCGCCGGGAGGGCCGCCGGCCCGGGGGAGCCGTGCCCCAGCGCGCCCGGGCGCCCGGCTCGCCAGAACGACAGTCAGATGACCTAGGCACTCATCCGCTCCCTGCCGCAGGCTGGTCGTGCGGGGCTTCGGCCGGGAACGTTGACAGAGAGGGGCAGCCAGGTGAACCTGCGGGTCACAACCGCCGCGGTGCCGGACGGGGAGAAGGCGGGGCACTGGGGCCGGGCGGTCTCGTACGCCCTGGCGCCGGTGGAGGTGGTGCCGCTCGCCGACGGCCCGTTCGACGGCCGGCTGGAGTCGCACCGGCTGGGCAGCCTGCGGGTGTCCACGCTGGAGGCGGACGCCACCCGGCTGTCCCGGACGCCGGGCCTGATCGCGCGCTCGGCCGGGGCGGAGGCCCAGGTGGCGGTGGGCGTCCAGGTGTCCGGCCACGCCGTGCTGACCCAGGACGGCCGCCGGGCCGAGGTCGCGCCCGGCGACCTCGTGCTGTACGACACCGCACGCCCCTACTCGGTCGACTACCCGCAGCGCTTCCGCTCCCACGTGTTCCACCTGCCGCACCGGCTGCTCGGTGTGCCGGAGGCCGACATCCGCCGGGTGACCGGGCGGGCCGTCACCTCGCGGGAGAGCCTCGGGGCGGTCCTGCTGCCCTTCCTCGACACCCTCGCCGACGCCGCGCCCAGCTACCCGTCCGCCGTCGGGGACCTCCTGGCGGGCAGCGTCGCCGACCTGTTCCTCACCCTGCTCGGCGAGCTGGCGGGGCGCCCGGCGGCCGGCCCCGACGAGGCCGGCGCCCACCTCGTCCGGCTGGTCCGCGCCCACATCGACCGCCACCTCGGCGATCCGGGGCTGACCCCGCAGGGCATCGCCGACGCCCACCGCATCTCCGTGCGCTACCTGCACCGGCTCTTCGAGAACGAAGGCGTGACGGTGGGCCGGCTGATCCAGCGGCGCCGGCTGGAGGAGTGCGCCCGGGAGCTCGGCCGGCGCAGCCGCAGCGCGCCGACCGTCTCGGCGGTCGCCCAGCGCTGGGGGTTCGTCAACCCCGCGCACTTCAGCCGGGCCTTCCGGGCCGCGTACGGGACGTCCCCGCGCGAGTGGCGGGCGCGGTGTACGGAGGAGGCGCGCACGGCCGGCTGACCACCGTGCGCGGAGCGGCGCGGGACCGGCTGACCGCCGTGCACGGAGCGGCGCGGGACCGGCTGACCGCCGTGCACGGAGCGGCGGCTTCCGGTGCGCTCCGGGTACGGTGCCGGGCCCGGCCGGTCCCTAAGGTGACGACGTGCCGGCCGGGCGCCCAGGGCCCCGGCCGGCACGCTCTCCGGGCACGGTGGCAGTACCCCCGGCTCGCCGCCGTGCCCGGACCCGCGGCGCCGGCACGCCGCCCGCCGCGGCGCCGGGCGAGCCCACGACCACCCGGGCGGGGCGACGCCCACCCGCGGAGCCGGTCCGACCCGGCCGCTACGCCAGGAGCAGCACACCAGTGTCCGAGAGCACCACCCCCGAGGCCCCGGGCCCGATCCTGGACGACGGCCTCCAGGACTTCCTGGCCGCCCGCGCCCACGCCCGCCGCGTTCGGACGGCGGCGCCGCCCGGCGGGAGCGCGCCGGAGCCCCTCGACCTCGCCTTCCTGGCCGGGCCCCACCCGTCGGACGGACACCGGGACACCGTCGCCACCCGGCTGGCGCTGCCGACACCGGCCGGTCACGTCCGGATCCAGGTGATCCGCCCGGTCGACGCCGCCCGGCCGACCCCGGTGGTCCTCTTCCTGCACGGCCTCGGCTGGGCGCTGGGCGACGCCGACAGCTACCGCCACCTGCTGCGGGAGTTCGCCGTGGGCGCGGACGCCGCCGTGGTCCTCGTCGACTACGGGCGCCCGCCCGCCGAGCGGTTCCCGGTCGCCGTCGAGCAGTGCTACGCCGTCGCCCGCTGGATCGCCGCGCACGGCCACGAGATCGGGCTGGACGGGAGCCGGATCGCCGCCGCCGGCGACTCCGCGGGCGCCAACCTGGTCGCGGCGCTCACCCTGCTCCTGCGCCGGCGCGGCGGCCCCGAGCTGCTCCACCAGGTGCTGATCTGCCCGGTGACCGACGCGGACTTCGACACCCCCTCCTACCGTGCCTTCGCCGACGGGTACTTCCTCCACCGGGCGGACATGCGCCGGTTCTGGGACGCCTACCTGCCCGACCCGGCCGGCCGGGCGCAGTCCCTGGCAGCCCCGCTGCGCGCCGGACTGGAGGAACTCGCCGGGCTCCCACCGGCGCTGGTGATCACCGCCGAGGCCGACGTGCTGCGGGACGAGGGCGAGGCCTACGCGGCCCGGCTGCGCCGGGCCGGGGTGCCGGTGGTGGCCACCCGCTACCAGGGCGTGGTGCACGGCTTCGTCCTGCTCGACTCGCACTGCCGCACCGACTCGGCCCGCTCCGCCCTCATCCAGGCCGTGGACACCCTCCACCTCGCCCTGCACCGCCGCTCCTGGTAGGCCGGCCGCCGCTGGTAGCCGGGGCCGGTGCGGGGCAGAACGGGGGCTCGTGCGGCACCGGCGACCGCGCAGTTCCTCCTGCTGTTCTTCCTGGTCACCCGCCGTCCGACCGGCTGGGATGGGAGGGCGGGCCGCGTCGCTCGCGCCCTCCCCTCACCCCGTGCCAGCACCCGGCCGCCCGGGACCACCCCGGCGGCCGTCGCAGGAGTACCGATGCCCGTCCTCGTCCCCGTCCCCGTCCCGTCCGTCCCCGTCCCGTCCGGCCGCGTCCCCTTCGCCGCGAGCATCGCCGGCCACCGGCTCGGCCCGCTGCGGGTCTCCTCGATCGTCGCCGGTCCGTGGCCGGCCGCGCAGGGCCGCAGCGTGGTGCTGTGCGGCCGCGGCGACCACATCACCCTGGTGCTGCCGCGGCACGGCACGGCGGCGCTGCTCCTGGATGGTCACGGGGTGCCCCTGCGGCCGGGCGAGTTCGCCGTCGCCCGGACCGGCCGCCCGGTCGTCCTGGAGGTGTCGGAGGCCTTCTCCGGCACGGCCTTCCACTGGCCCCGGGCAGCGGCCGGAGTGGCCGAGGAGGACCTGCGGGAGCTGTCCGGCACGGCCTTCCGCTCGGACACCGGGACGGCCGCGCTGGTGGCCGCCTACCTGGACCGGCTGGCCCGCCCCGGGGTCGCACCGGACCCGCAGGTGGCCGCCCGGCTCGCCGGCACGGCAGTGGACCTGCTCACCGTCCTCGCCCACGAGCACCGCCGGCGGGCGGCCGGACCGGTGCCCGAGGAGGTCCTGGCCACGATCGCCCGGACGAAGGAGTACATCCTGCGCCGGCTCCCCGACCCCGGGCTCTCCCCGGAGGGGATCGCGGCCGCCCACCACTTCTCGGTGCGCTACCTGCACAAGCTCTTCCAGTACGAGGGCGTCACCGTGGGCCGCTGGATCCAGCGCCGCCGCCTGGAGATGTGCCGCCGCGACCTGGCCCGCCCGTCGGCCCGCCCCGCCACCGTGGCCGCCGTCGCCGGCCGCTGGGGCTTCGTCAGCACCAGCCACTTCAGCCGCGTCTTCCGCACCACCTACGGCCTCACCCCCCGTGCCTGGCAGTCCACCGCCCACGACCCCGCCACCCACCCGGCCCTCCCGGGCTGAGCCCGGAGGGGTGGCGGAGTGAGCGGCTCCCCGGCGTCGGCCGGGCGCGGACGCCCGGCC
>NZ_JBHWUI010000125.1:0-24814 GCF_042737525.1 Kitasatospora sp. NPDC059973
CGCGAAGGAAATTCGCGAGCCGGGCCGGCCAGGGCGTGTCCCGCGCCCATGATCCGCTGACGGTGCGGCGATCACCCGGTCGAGCGGTCACCCGACATGACCATCCCGGGAGGTCGTACGCCCCGCACCCAGCGGAAGTCCGACCTCAGGTCAGAGGGAGACGCCGTGCGCCCGCAGGTAGGCGATCGGGTCGATGTCCGAGCCGTACTCCGAGCCGGTGCGGATCTCGAAGTGCAGGTGCGGGCCGGTCACGTTGCCGGTGGCACCCGAGAGGCCGATCTGCTGGCCGGCGGTGACGGTCTGACCGATCTTCACACCGATCGAGGACAGGTGCGCGTACTCGGCGTAGTGGCCGTCGGCGAGCTTGATCTCGACCTCGTTGCCGTAGGCGCCGCCGTTGCCGGCCTTCACCACGGTGCCGGCGCCGACGGCGCGCAGCGGGGTGCCGGTGGAGGCGACGAAGTCGGCACCGGTGTGGTGACCGGAGGCCCACATCGAGCCGGCCACGCCGTAGGCGGTGCCGAGCTTCGGGTTGGCGAGGGGGGCGACGAAGCCCGAGGTGCTGGCCGCGGCGGCCGGCGCCGCGGGGGCGGCCGGAGCGGCCGGCTTCGCGGCGGGGGCGGCCGGCTTGGCGGCCGGGGCCTCGGCGGGCTTGGCGGCCTGGACCGGCTTCGGGGCGGCGTGCTGGGCGGCCGGCTTCTGCGCGTCCTGCGAGACCTGCGGCTTGGCGGCCGGGGCGGCGGGCTTGGCGGCCTCGGCGGCGGCCGGAGCGGCGGCGGCCTTGGCACCCAGCGCGAGCTGCTGACCCGGGAAGATGAGGTTCGGGTTGGCACCGACGACCGAGCGGTTGTGGTCGTAGAGGGCCTTCCAGCCACCCTCGACCTGCTTGGCGTCGGCGATCTTCGACAGGGTGTCCCCGCCGACGACCTTGTAGCTCTCCTCGGCCGGCGCGGCGGCCGGCTTGGCGGCCTCGGCGGCCGGCTGCGCGGCAGCGGCCGGCGCGGCGTCGACGCTGGTGGCGCCGGTCCAGGTGGAGGTCTGGGCGGGCTTGGCGGCCGGGGCGGTGTGGGCCTGGGCGCTGATGGTGGTCACCAGCGGGAGGGCGAAAGCGGCGCCGGTCACGGCGGTGGCGATGCCGATGCGGGCGGCGCGGGGCAGGGTGATACGACGAGCCTGTGCGGGCATGGCGAACTGTCCTCTCCGACGCCTGCGAGGTGAGCTGTCGGGTTCGGGCTGGAGTTGCCCGGCCGCATAGCGCGGCTTCACCCCAAGCCGGACCGTGAATTCCGGTCCGGCGACTTACCTTTGGGTCCCCCGCTCCTGCCGTACAGAGTTCGGTTCGTACCACCGGGCAGCGGCAGGACTAGGCGTTCCACCCGGTGGCCACCCGGTCCAATGCCGGGCGGTCGCTGAACTAAAACTCATCCGCCCGGGCGAAGCAATGTCGATCTCTTGAATCGACAACCACTACCGGGAAGGCCGTGACACTCCGAATGATCGGCTGCACAGTATGTGCACAATCGATTCACCGCGTGCCACTGATCCACCACGCTCCGCCGATTTCGGTGTCCGTACGCATGCGATCGCCTACGGAAAGCCATCCGCCGACACACCCCCGGTGACCCTTGTCACGTCGCCTCCCGGGGCGCACGATCAGGCGGTGGCCACCTCCGAGGCCGGCACCCTGCGCCTGGGCACCGCGCAGGGCCGCTGGGTACTACTGGCGACGGTGCTCGGCTCCAGCATGGCGATGCTCGACGGCACCGTCGTCAACGTCGCACTGCCCCGGATCGGCACCGATCTCGGCGCTCCGCTCGCCGCCCTGCAATGGACGCTCAACGCCTATCTGCTCACCCTGGCCGGCCTGATCCTGCTCGGCGGCGCGCTCGGTGACCGCTACGGCCGGCGCCGCGTCTTCCTGATCGGCGTGCTCTGGTTCGCCGCCGCCTCGGCGGCCTGCGCCGCGGCCCCCACCATCGAGGTGCTGGTCGCCGCCCGCGCGGTGCAGGGCGTCGGCGGGGCGCTGCTCACCCCCGGCTCGCTGGCGATGCTCCAGGCGGTGTTCCACCCTGACGACCGCTCGGCGGCGGTCGGCCTCTGGTCCGGCCTCGGCGGGGTGTCCGCCGCGATCGGCCCGTTCCTCGGCGGCTGGCTGGTGGACGGCCCCGGCTGGCGGTGGATCTTCCTGTTGAACGTCCCGCTCGCCGCCCTGGTGGTCGCGGTTGCCTCCCGGCACGTCCCGGAGAGCCGGGACGAGAGCGCGACCGGCCGGTTCGACGTCCTCGGCGCGGCGCTGGCCGCGTTCGCGCTGGGCTCGGTCACCTACGCGCTGACCGCGGCGGGCGACGGGCTCTCGGCCGTGGTGTGGGTGTCCGGCGCGGCCGGCCTGCTGCTGGGCACGGCCTTCGTGATGGTCGAACGCCGCGTCCCGGAGCCGATGCTGCCGCTCGGCCTCTTCTCCTCCCGCCTGTTCACCGCGGTGAACCTGGTCACCCTCTGCGTCTACGCGGCGTTCAGCGGCGTCTTCTTCCTCCTGGTCGTCCAGCTGCAGATCGTCTCCGGCTTCTCCCCACTGGTCTCCGGGCTCGCCCTGCTGCCGATCACCGTGCTGATGCTCGCGCTGTCCGCCCGGGCCGGCCGGCTCGGCAAGCGGATCGGCCCGCGCCTCCCGCTCACCGTGGGGCCGCTGCTCTGCGCGACGGGGGTCCTGCTGATGCTGCGGATCGGCTCCGACGCCTCGTACTGGACGGACGTGCTGCCGGCCGCCACCGTGATGGGCTGCGGGATGGTCCTGCTGGTCGCGCCGCTGACCGCGACGGTGCTCGCGGCGGTGGAGGTCCGGCATGCCGGGATCGCCAGCGGCGTCAACAACGCCGCCGCCCGCGCGGCCGGGCTGCTCGCGGTGGCCGCCCTGCCGGCGCTGGCCGGGCTCAGCGGCGAGGCCTACCGGGTGCCGGCCGCGGTGGACTCCGCCTTCCGGACCGCGATGCTGATCTGCGCCGGGCTGCTGGTCACCGGCGCGATGACGGCGTTCACCACCGTCCGGGGCAACGTGCTGGCCCCCGAGGACCACCCGGTCGCCGAGCCGGACTGCACCTACGCCTGCGGCACCGCCCCTCCGCTGGATCCGGGCCATGCCGCCGCCGGACACGGCGAAGGCCCCGCCACCGGATCGGCGGCGGGGCCCACGAAGGCCTGAGGCAACGTCAGAGGATGTCGCCCGGGGCGTACTTGGCGGCCTCGGGGTAGGCGGCCGCGACGGCCTCGACCTGGCGGACCACCTCGGCGACCTGGGCACCGGCCGCGCCGGTGAAGGAGAGCCGGTCGGCCAGCAGCGCGTCCAGCCCGGCCCGGTCCAGCGGGATCCGCGCGTCCGCCGCCAGCCGGTCCAGCAGCTCGTTCTCCCGCGCGCCGGCCCGCATCGCCAGCGCCGAGGCGACGGCGTGCTCCTTGATGACCTCGTGCCCGGTCTCCCGGCCGACGCCCGCCCGCACCGCGCCCATCAGCACCTTGGTGGTGGCCAGGAACGGCAGGTAGCGGTCCAGCTCGGCCTCGATCACGGCGGGGAAGGCGCCGAACTCGTCGAGGACGGTCAGGAAGGTCTCCAGCAGGCCGTCGAAGGCGAAGAAGGCGTCCGGCAGCGCGACCCGGCGGACCACCGAGCAGGAGACGTCGCCCTCGTTCCACTGGTCGCCGCCCAGCTCGGCGGTCATCGAGGCGTACCCGCGCAGGATGACGGCCAGGCCGTTGACGCGCTCGCAGGAGCGGGTGTTCATCTTGTGCGGCATCGCGGAGGAGCCGACCTGGCCCTCCTTGAACCCCTCGGTGACCAGCTCGTGGCCGGCCATCAGGCGGATCGTCTTGGCCAGGCTGGACGGCCCGGCCGAGAGCTGGACGAGGGCGGTGAGCACCTCGAAGTCCAGCGAGCGCGGGTAGACCTGGCCGACGCTGGTCAGCACGTGGTCGAAGCCGAGGTGACCGGCCACCCGGCGCTCCAGCTCGGCGAGCTTGTCGGTGTCGCCGCCGAGCAGGTCCAGCATGTCCTGGGCGGTGCCGACCGGGCCCTTGATCCCGCGCAGCGGGTAGCGGGCGATCAGCTCCTCCAGCCGGCGGAAGGCGACCAGCACCTCGTCGGCGACGGTCGCGAAGCGCTTGCCCAGGGTGGTGGCCTGCGCGGCGACGTTGTGCGACCGGCCGGCCATGACCAGCTCGGAGTGCTGGGCGGCGAGCCGGCCCAGGCGGACCAGCACGGCGACCGTGCGGTCGCGGACGTGCTCCAGCGACTGGCGGATCTGCAGCTGCTCGACGTTCTCGGTCAGGTCCCGGGAGGTCATGCCCTTGTGGATCTGCTCGTGGCCGGCGAGGTCGCTGAACTCCTCGATCCGCGCCTTCACGTCGTGCCGGGTGACCCGCTCGCGGGCGGCGATCGAACCGAGGTCGACCTGGTCGATCACCCGCTCGTAGTCGGCGACGGCGCCTGCGGGCACCTCCACGCCGAGGTCCTGCTGGGCCTTCAGGACGGCGAGCCACAGGTGGCGCTCAAGGACCACCTTGTGCTCGGGGGACCACAGCTGGGCCAGGGTCGCCGAGGCGTACCGGGAGGCCAGGACATTGGGGATCTGGGGCTTCGCGCTCACGCTTCGCAAGCCTAACAGCCGAGGTCAGCGCGAGCGGCGGCGGACCGGGCGCTGCCGCCTCCCGCGCCCGCCCCGGCCGATCGCCGTACCGCTGTGCTGCCGTGCCGCCGTGCCGCCGTGCCGCCGTGCCGCTACACCGTGCCGGGCGAGCGCCCGGCGAGGACCGGCAGCACCTGCGCGCAGATCGAGTGCAGCGAGATCCGCTGCTCGTCCGTCATCGCCTCGAAGGCCTGGTGGGTACGGCTCATCTCGCCGCGGATCAGCCCGAGGATCTCGCGGCCCTGCTCGGTGATCACCACGATCTTGACCCGCCGGTCACCGGCCGCCGCCTCGCGGTTGGCCAGGCCGAGCGACTCCAGCCGGTCGACGATCCCCGTCACGTTGGAGGCGTCGCAGCCCAGCCGGCCGGCCAGCGCGCGCATCGGCACCGGCTCCTGCACCGCACCGAGGGCCTTCGCCTGGGAGGAGGAGAGGCCGTGCCGGGCCGCGGCTCCCGCGAAGTCCTGGAAGTAGGCGGCGCCGACGGCGGCCAACGCCTCCATCAACTCGGCGTTGGTCGGTACGGTCGTCGTCGCTGTCGAACCCATGGGGCCAGCGTACGACCGAGTGCTTCACCAACTCAAGCTTTGACCGGGGCAAAAGTCCGCAGGTCAACCGCTCGGCCCCGGAAGGGCCCCCGGACGGCCCCCGGGCACCCGACCGGTCGCCCTCAGAGCACCAGCTGGTCGAAGAGCCGCCGCAGCTCGGCCTCCGGGTCACCGGTCAGCCCGGTGTGCACCGGTCCCGGCTGGACGATGGCACTGCGCGGCGCCGTCAGCCAGCGGAACCGCTGCCCCGGACTGTCGCCCGCCGCCGGACCGGCCGCGGGCCCGCCCGCGCAGACCGCCTCGATCCCGTGCAGCGCCCGCCGCACCCCGGCGACGTCCGCCACCGGGTCGAGCGCCAGCAGCCGGGCCTGGTCCAGATGGGTCCGGGCGCCCAGGTGCGCGCTCTGCCGGCAGTACAGCAGCACCCCGACGTTGACGCACTCGCCGCGCTCGACCCGGGGCACCGCCCGGATCACCGCGTACTCGTAGTCGTGCAGCTCGACGGCCGGCGGGGCCGGCGTCACGGACTCGCTCATGCGGAGACCTCCGGCAGCCAGTCACGCGGACCGGCCAGTCGCCCGGTCAGCTGGGAGCGGTACGCGGCGCGCACCGCCTCGGGCGAGTCGAAGCCCGGCTCGTCCGCCAGCCAGACGTCCGGGATCCGCGCCACCGCCGCCTCCACCGCCGCCTCGGCGAGCGGCGCGAGCGCCTTGTCCGCGGCCACCAGATCGGGCTCCGCGCGCAACAGCGCGTGGTCGGAGGCGTCGTACGGGCGGCGGATCCAGCCGGCCGCGCCCGCCCAGTGGTGATGGAAGATCAGGCTGGCGCCGTGGTCGATCAGCCGCAGCCCGCCGGTGGCCACCAGCAGGTTGGGGTTGCGCCACGAGCGGTCGACGTTGCCGATCAGGGCGTCGAACCAGAGCACCTGCCCGGCCAGCCCGGCGTCCACCTCGAAGCAGAGCGGGTCGAAGTTGAGCGCCCCGCTGACGAAGGCCATCCCGAGGTTGCGGCCGCCGCTGGCCCGCATCTGGTCCTGGATCTGCGGGTCCGGCTCGCTGCGGGCCAGCACCGGGTCGAGGTCCACGGTGACCAACTCCGGTACCGGCAGCCCGAGCCGGCGGCCCAGCTCACCGGCCAGCACCTCCGCCACCAGCGCTTTGCGGCCCTGCGCGGCGCCGACCCATTTCAGGGCGTACAACCGCCGGTCGTCGGCCTCGACCAGGCCCGGCATCGAGCCGCCTTCTCGCAGTGGCGTCACATAACGGACCGCCGTCACCTCGGGGAGCACGCCGGACAGCCTATCGGGCATATGCGCGGACCGGGCGCCGCGTGCCGTCCCCGCCCGGCGCGGGCCTGCGCCATCCGCGCCGTCCGGTGGCAGCGCCCGCTCCGCCGTGCGAGTGTGGCTCAGAGTAGTGGGGACCTTGCACGGTACGAACTGCGAACTGCACTGTAAGGGATGAACGATGGAACGAGCTCGGATCCTGATCGTGGGCGGTGGCTTCGCCGGACTGGAGTGCGCTCGCCGGCTCGAACGCAAGCTCACGCCCTCGGAGGCGGAGATCTCGCTGGTCACGCCGTTCAGCTATCAGCTCTATCTGCCGCTGCTCCCGCACGTGGCGGCCGGGGTGCTGACCCCGCAGTCGGTCGCGGTCTCGCTCCGCCGGACGCTGCGCCGCACCCACATCGTCCCCGGCGGCGCGATCGGCGTCGACCCGCGTTCGAAGGTCTGCGTGGTCCGCAAGATCACCGACGAGGTCGTCGCGCAGAAGTACGACTACCTGGTGCTCGCGCCCGGCAGCGTGACCCGCACCTTCGACATCCCGGGCCTGACCGACTACGCGCGCGGCATGAAGACGCTCGCCGAGGCGACCTACGTCCGCGACCACGTCATCGCCCAACTCGACCTCGCCTCCGCCACCCTGGACCAGCGGGAGCGCGAGTCCCGGCTCCAGTTCGTGGTGGTCGGCGGCGGCTACGCGGGCACCGAGACCGCCGCCTGCCTCCAGCGGCTGACCACCGCGGCCGCCCGGCGCTACCCGCGGCTGGACGCCCGGCAGATCAAGTGGCACCTGATCGACATCGCCCCGAAGCTGATGCCGGAGCTCGGCGACGCCCTCGGCGTCGCCGCCCTGGAGGTGCTGCGCGAGCGCGGCATCGAGGTCTCGCTGGGCGTCTCGGTGGCCGAAGTCGGCGCCGAGTCGGTCAAGTTCACCGACGGCCGGGTGCTCCCCTGCCGGACGCTGATCTGGACGGCCGGCGTCGCGGCCAGCCCGCTGATCGGCACCCTGGACGCCGAGACGGTCCGCGGCCGGATCGCGGTCACCGCGGAGATGCGGGTGCCGCAGTTCGAGGGCGTCTTCGCACTCGGCGATGCCGCCGCCGTCCCGGACCTCGCGAAGGGCGACGGCGCGGTCTGCCCGCCCACCGCCCAGCACTCCGCCCGCCAGGGCCGGGCGGTGGCCAACAACGTGATCGCCGCGCTGCGCAACCAGCCGCTGGAGCCCTACTACCACAAGGACCTGGGCCTGGTGGTGGACCTCGGCGGCAAGGACGCGGTCTCCAAGCCGGTCGGCGTCGAACTGCGCGGCGTCCCCGCCCAGGTGGTCGCCCGCGGCTACCACCTGATGGCGATGCGCACCAACGTGGCGAAGTTCCGGGTCGGCGCCAACTGGCTGCTCAACGCCACCGCCGGCGACGACTTCGTCCGGACCGGCTTCCTGGCCCGCCAGCCCGCCCGGCTGCGGGACTTCGAGTACACCGACGCCTATCTGACGAAGGATCAGGTGCGCGCGCACGCCGAGGCGCTGCTCGCCAAGGGCTGACCCGCCGCGGCCGGTCCCCGCTCCCGCCCACTCGGGCCGGGGGCGGGGACCGGCCGCGCCGCGCGCTACCGCGCGGTGAGGTACATCCCGCTCGCGTCCTTGCCGGCCGTGTTGCGGCAGCCGTAGTTGCCGGTCGGCCGCGCGTACAGCAGGGTCAGGCACTGCCCGAGGGCCTGCTGGCCGTAGTAGTTCGGGTGCATCGACTCCTGGATCGTGCCCTGCGAGGCGCTGAGCCCGCCGTCGACGAACCGCGCCCACTCACTCGTGGTGGCGGACGGCGCGCTGCTCGAACTCGCCTGCTTGGTGGCCTTGGAACAGACCTCGCGCCCCTGCAGCATGTCCGCCAGGTCCAGGAACTGCGCCCCCTTCGCGGCGGCGACCCCGGCCAGCGCCCGCGAGATCTGCGGCACCAGCGAGTCCCGGGCCCAGTCGGCGTCGCCGTTCCAGAACGGACAGCCGCCGGTGTCGGACCGGCTCCAGCCGCTCTCCGGGTAGCGCATCTCGGCGCCGCGCGGGATCGGCGAGGGGTAGGACTGCAGCACGACCCGGTAGTCCCCGGTCGCGTAGCCCGCACCGGCCATCACGGTCCGGATCTCGTCCAGCGCCTTGCCGACCCCCGCCATCGCGCCGGGCATCCGGGAGTCGACCTCGCCCTGCTGGTCGTCGTGGCAGTAGGAGTACCAGACGAGGTAGTCCGTGACGCAGCTCTGGATCACGTCGGCGAAGCCGAGGTCGTTCCCGCCGATCGAGAGCGTGATCAGCTTGACGTTGTACTGCCGCGCCACGGAGGCGAGCTGGTCGGCCTGCGGCGCCTCGCCCTTGAACGACTGGCCGCCGTTCGCGGCCCGGAAGACGTTGGCGGCGACGGCCCCCGAGCAGGCCAGGTTCAGCTGGGTCTGGGTCACGGTCGGGGCGCTGCGCACCTCCGCGACGTCCGAGCGGTCGCACCCGCTGGCATACGTCGCGCCGTAGACCCCGCTCGGGTCGTAGGCGCTGCCGGTCCAGGCCCGGTCGGTACCGGACCGGCTCCCGCCGGTGACAACCGAGTTGCCCTTCCAGCGGCCGGCCTCGCCGGAGATGTAGCTGTCCCCCAGGGTGACGCTGGCGGTGGGCCCGGCCGGCACCGCGCCGGCGGCCGCGGCCGGTGCGGCGGCGCCGGCGACCAGGCCGGCCGCGCCGAGCGGCAGGGCGAGGGCGGCGGCGAGCAGCCGCCGGGCGAGGCGGGTGGTTCTGCGAGTGATGCTCGAACGGTTTTCGGGCACGGCGGAACTCCTGCGGTCGGTCTCGTCCGCACGGTGGGGGCGGGGAGACGCGGAGGTGAGGGTGGGCCGCCGGCCGGTGGCGCGATGAAGATGACATGCTCGCGCTTGTTACCGCTAGGTATCTGCACCAGGTTTCTCACTCTGTTACCGACCGGTTCAGATCGGTCGTGCACAGGATTCCCGGCCTGTTACCGACCGGTTCAGATCAGTCGCGAACCGGCACCGTCCGCTCCGAGCACGGCCGCCAGGTCGTCGGCCAGCCGCCGTGCCTCGGCCGGATCGAGCCGGGCGACGGTGATCCGCAGCCCCGGCGCGGACTGCAGGCGGAACCGCGCGCCCGGCGCCACGACCCAGCCGCGCTGCACCAGCGCGGCGAGCGCGCCGGTCTCGTCCGGGACGGGCACCCAGACGTTCAGCCCGCTCGCGCCGTGCGCCTCGATGCCACGGGCGGCCAGCTCCCCCAGCAGGGCGTCCCGGCGCGCCCGGTAGGCGGCGGCCACCCGTGCGGCCGGCGCCGCGTCGGTGCGCCACAGCTCGGCGACCGTGGCCTGCAGCAGATGGCTGACCCAGCCGGCCCCGAGCCGCTGACGGCCCTGCACCCGGCCGATGGTGTCGGCGTCCCCGACCGCGAAGGAGAGCCGCAGGTCCGGCCCGTAGGCCTTGGCCGCCGAGCGCACCACCACCCAGTGCTCGGAGCCGGCCCCGACCAGCGAGTGGAAGGGCTGGTCGACCATGCCGTGGCCGTGGTCGTCCTCGATCAGCAGCACCCCGGGATGGCCCGCCAGCACCGCCCGCAGCGCGGCCGCCCGGGCGGCGGTGACCACCGCGCCGGTCGGGTTCTGCGCGCGGCTGGTGACGACCACCGCGCGGACCCCGGCCGCCAGCGCCTCGGCGAGCGCCTCCGGCAGCGGCCCCTCGTCGTCCAGCCGGACGGGGGCGGCCCGCAGCCCGAGGGCGGGCAGCAGGTCCATCAGGCTCCCCCACCCCGGGTCCTCGACGGCGACGGCGTCCCCGGGGCGCAGCCGGGTGGCGAGGATCCGCTCGATGGTGTCGAGCGAACCGGAGTTGATGGCGATCGGCGCGTCGGGCAGGCCGTCGGCGCGGAAGCCCGCCCCGGCCAGGGCCAGGAGCCCCGGATCGGCGGAGGGGCGCCCGTAGAGCACCGGGTCGCGGCGGGCGGCCTCGGCCGCGGCGGCGAGGGCCGGGGTGAGGTCGGGGAGCAGCGCCGGGTCGGGGTTGCCGTTGGAGAGGTCCCGGGCGTCCGGCGGGACGGGCACCCGGATCTGGTCGCGCGGAGTGAGCGCCGGCCGCGGGCGGATCCGGCTGCCCTTGCGGCCGGCGGTCTCGATCACCCCCCGGTCGCGGAGCAGCCGGTAGGCGGCGGCGACGGTGTTGGGGTTGACGCCGAGTTCGGCGGCCAGGTCGCGCAGCGGGGGCAATGCGGTGCCGGGCGCGAGCCGCCCGGTGCTGACGTTCTGCTCGACGTCGGCCGCGATCTCGCTGGCGCGCCGTCCCTTGATCGGATAGTCTCCTAGCACAAAAGAGATTATGCACTAGTACATAGAGGTTGTCATGTCAGACGGCACCGCGTCCTACGCCCGTACCCCGCGCACCACCCCCACCCGCTACAAGGACCGCGCCACCTGGGAGCGGGACGCGATCCACGCGATCCTCGACAGCACCTACCTCTGCCACCTCGGCTTCGTCGTCGACGGCGCCCCCGTCGTGCTGCCGACCATCTTCGCCCGGGTCGGCGACCGCCTCTACGTCCACGGCTCCACCGGCAGCCGGCCGCTGCGCGGCGCCAAGGGCGACCAGGGCATGCCGGTCTGCGTCACCGTCACCCTGGTCGACGCCCTGGTGCTGACCAAGTCCGCGTTCAACCACTCGATCAACTTCCGCTCGGTGGTCGCCCACGGCACGGCCCACCAGGTCACCGACCCGGTGGAGCTGTCGGTCGCGCTGGACGCGCTGGTCGACCAGACCGTCCCCGGCCGCTCCGCCGAGGTCCGGCCGGCCAACGCCAAGGAGCTGGCCGCCACCGCCGTCGTCCGGCTCGACCTCGACGAGGTCTCGGCCAAGACCCGCGCCGACGAGGCCGACGACGACGAGGCGGACCTCGACCTCCCGTACTGGGCCGGCGTCGTGCCGGTGACCACGGTGTACGGCGCCCCCGTGCCGGACGCCTCCACCACCGTGCCGCTCCCCGCGCACCTGCGCGACTTCACCCGCTGAGGGGCTCCCCATGCTGATCAGGTCCTGGGACCGGGGTGACGAGGCCGAGTGGCGGGCCTGGCTCGCCCAGGGCCGCGACTTCGGCCTGCTCGCCGCCAACGGCCTGCCCGGCCAGGGGCCCGTCCTGGTCCCCACCCACTTCCTGCTGGACGTCGAGCGGGGCGAGATCCTGCTGCACCTCGCCGCGCCCAACCCGCTGTTCGCCGCCGTCCGGGTCGACCCCGAGGTCACCCTCGCGGTCACCGACGACTACGCCTTCGCCCCCGGCCACTGGCGCGGCGAGCCGGGCACGCCGACCAGCTACTACGCCTCCGTCCAGTTCCTCTGCACGGCCGAGATCGTCGAGGACGCGGCCGGCAAGGCGGCGATCCTCAACCGGCAGCTGGCGCACTTCCAGCCGGAGACCCCGGACACCCGGGTGGCCCCGGGCGAGGCGCCCTTCGGCCCGCTCCTGTCGGGCCTGCGCGGGCTGCGGCTGACGGTCCGCACGGTGCGCGCCAAGTTCAAGTACGACGACAAGAAGGGCGCGGCGGAGCAGCGGGCCGTCGCCGACCGGCTGGCCGAACGCGACCGGGGCCTGGACGCCGCCGCCCGCACCCAGCTCCTCAGGCGTAACGCGCGGCGCACGGGGTAGCAGCGCTGACGCCAAGTCACCCGATCGGCTCGATTTCGGGCGAAGCCGGGACGCCGCTGATCGAATGTGTGACGAATCCTGCCCCCTCGGCTGTGCCGGCGGGCCCGTCCACCCGGGGAGCGCGCGTGTCCACAGCCACATCCCGTCCGGCCTCCGGCGAGGCGCATCTCGGACACGTCGTCTTCATCTCGGCGGCGGCCGCGATGGGCGGCTTCCTGTTCGGCTACGACAGCGCGGTGATCAACGGTGCGGTGACCGGCATCCAGAAGCACTTCGCGGTCGGCAACGGCGAGACCGCCTTCGTGGTGGCCATCGCCCTGCTCGGCTCGGCCGGCGGGGCGGTGATCGCCGGCCGGCTCGCCGACCAGTTCGGCCGGGTCCGCACCATGCTGCTGGCCGCCACACTGTTCGCGATCAGCGGCATCGGCTCGATGTTCCCGCCGAGCATCCAGGTGCTGGCCACCTGGCGGGTGGTCGGCGGCGTCGCGATCGGCATCGCCTCGGTGATCGCCCCGACCTACATCGCGGAGGTCGCGCCCACCGCCTACCGCGGCCGGCTGGCGTCCTTCCAGCAGATGGCGATCGTGCTCGGCATCACCGTCTCCCAGCTCGCCAACTGGGCCCTCAACCAGGCCGCCGGCGGCGACTCCACCGGTCACCTGGGCGGCATCCAGGCCTGGCAGTGGATGCTCGGCGTCGAGACCGTCCCGGCCCTCGTCTACGGGCTGATGGCGCTGGCCATCCCGGAGTCGCCGCGCTACCTGATCGCCGACCGCCGCGAGGCGCAGGCCCGCAAGGTGCTGCTGGAGGTGGAGGGCGAGGGGGTCGACCTCGACGCCCGGGTCACCGAGATCCGCGCGGTGCTGGAATCCGCCCACAAGCCCCGGGCCAGGGACCTGCTGGGCGGCCGCTTCGGGCTGCTGCCGATCGTCTGGATCGGCATCGGCGCCTCGGTGTTCCAGCAGTTCGTCGGCATCAACGTGATCTTCTACTACTCGTCCTTCCTCTGGCAGTCCGTCGGCATCAACGAGTCGAACTCGCTGCTGATCAGCCTCTCCACCTCGATCGTCAACGTGGTCGGCACGGTGGTCGCCATGGCCCTGGTCGACCGGATCGGCCGCAAGCCGCTCGCGCTGGCCGGATCGGCCGGCATGGCGCTGGCGCTGGGCACCGCCGCCTGGGCCTTCTCCTTCCGGCACGGCACCGGCGACGCCGCCACCCTGGACGACACCTACGCCACCGTCGCGCTGGTCGCCGCGCACGTCTTCGTGTTCTGCTTCGCCTTCTCCTGGGGCGTGGTGGTCTGGGTCCTGCTCGGCGAGATGTTCCCCAACCGGATCCGGGCGCTCGCCCTCTCCGTCGCCGCCTCGGCCCAGTGGATCGCCAACTGGGCGATCACCGTCAGCTTCCCCGACCTCGCGGACTGGAACCTGTCGGCGACCTACGTCATCTACGCGGCCTTCGCCCTGCTCTCGATCCCCTTCGTGGCCTTCTGCATCAAGGAGACCAAGGGCCGGGCGCTGGAGGAGATGGGCTGATCCGCCGCGCCGCGCCGGCGCGGGGGGCCGGCGCCGACCACGCTCCCGGACGCCCCCTCGGCGCCGGCCCCCCAGCAGCCCTCGCCGCGCCGCGCGGCCCGTCCCCACCGAGAGGAAGCCATGCCTGAGCAGGGCGGCTCCCGGCAGAACGTCACCTTCCCGAGCAACGGCCGCCAGGCCCACGGCTATCTGGCCCGGCCCGAGCGGGGCGTCGGCCCCGGCCTGGTGGTGGTGCAGGAGTGGTGGGGGCTCACCTCCCACGTGGCCGCGATGGCGGACCGCTTCGCCGCCGAGGGGTTCACCGTCCTCGCCCCCGACCTGTTCGGCGGCGCGACCGCCCACGACAGTGCCGAGGCGGCCCGGCTGAAGCGCGAACTCCCGGTCGAGCGGGCGGTGGTGGACCTGCGCGGCGCGGTCGGGTACCTGCTCGGCCTGGACGGCGTGGTCGGCGACGCGGTCGGCGTGGTCGGGTTCTGCATGGGCGGCGGCTTCGCGCTGCTGCTGGCCGCCGCCGAGGGCGACCGGGTGGCCGCCGTGGTGCCGTTCTACGGGCTGCCGCCCGATCCGGACTTCGACTACCGGGGCCTCACCGCCCACGTGCTGGGGCACTACGCCGAGCACGACCGGTCGATCCCGATGGCCGCCGTCGACGAGGCGGCGATCCGGATCGGCGAGGCGACCGACGTCCGGCCCGAGATCCACTTCTATCCGGCCGGGCACGCCTTCATGAACGACGAGAACCGCCCCGGCTCCTACGACCCGCTCCAGGCCCGGACGGCCTGGCGGCGCACCCTCAGCTTCCTCCGGGGCCACCTCGGCTGAGCGTGCCCGCCGGTGCGGCACGCCGCGTCCCGGCCGCCCGCCGTGAGGCCCGCACGCCACCTCTCGGCCCCCGCCGTAAGGCCCGAAACCCGGTGGACAGCTGTCACGTCCCCCGGCATAGTCACCAGGTGCAGAGCCAACCCCCACCCCCGCACCGACGCCGCTTCCCCTGGGCCGGCCGCAACTTCCGCATCCAGACCGCCGCCACCGTGGTCAGCGGCCTCGGCAACGCCGGAGCCCCGATCGCCACCGCCTTCGCGGTGATGGCGAGCGGCGGCTCCACCGCCGAGGTCGGCTACGTCACCGCCGCCCGGCTGGTCCCGGTCGTCCTACTGCTGATGATCGGCGGCGCCCTCGCCGACCGTCTGCCGCGCCACCACGTCATGGTCGCCGCCAACCTGTTCAGCGCCGTCTCCCAGGCGGTCCTGGCCGCGCTGGTCCTGGCCGGTCAGGCGCAGCTCTGGCAGCTGATGCTGCTCTCCGCGGCGGGCGGCGCCGGGCACGCCTTCTACGCCCCCGCCTCCGAGGGCATGATCATGCAGAGCGTGGCCGCGGAGCACGCCGGCCGGGCGTTCTCGGTCTTCCGGCTGGCGCTGAACTCCGCGCAGATCGGCGGCATGGCGCTCGGCGGCGCCCTCACCGCCGCCGTCGGCCCCGGCTGGGTGCTCGCGGTGGACGCCGGCTGCTTCCTGGTCGCCGCGGCCCTGCGGTTCTTCCTGGAGGCCGAGGCCGCCGCCCCCGCCGCGGCCGGCGGCGGCATGCTGCGCGACCTGCGCGAGGGCTGGCAGGAGTTCGCCTCCCGCCGCTGGCTCTGGGTGATCGTGCTCCAGTTCGCCGTGCTGATGGCCTGCATCACCGCCGTGGACGCGGTGTACGGGCCGATCGTCGCCGAGCAGCGGCTGGAAGGCGCCGGCGACTGGGGCCTGGCGCTCGCCGCGCACGGGATCGGCCTGGTGGTGACCGGCCTGCTGATGGTCCGCTGGCAGCCCCGCCGGATCCTGCTGATCGGCAACTGGGGCGTCTTCCTCTTCGGCCTGCCGGCGCTGGCCCTCGCGCTGGCCGCGCCGCTGCCGGTACTCGTCGCGGCGATGTTCCTGTCCGGCGCCGGGGTCACCGTGTTCGGCGTCAACTGGATGGTCGCCCTGCAGCAGGAGATTCCCGCCGAGATGTTCTCCCGGGTCTCCGCCTACGACCAGCTGGGCTCGCTCTCGCTGGCCCCGGTCGGCACCGCGCTGGCCGGGCCGGCCGCGGTCGGGCTGGGCCTGACCGGCGCGCTCTGGGCCTGTGCGGCGCTCTGCCTGCTGCTCAGCGCCCTCGTCCTGCTGGAGCCGCAGGTCCGCCGGCTCTCCCGGCGCGCCGCTCCGGCCTCCGTCGCGCGGCCCGTCGAGCCCGCCACTGTCGGCTGAGCGCCCCCGCGCCCCCCGCGCGCGCCCTCCGCCGGGCAACCACCGGCGTACGCCACTCGTCCGACCGGATGACAGAGACGTCTTGACCTGGGGGGCGCCCGGTGCCGAAGCCACTGCTGTTCCTGGATGTCGACGGGGTGCTCAACCCCGTCTGCCCGAGACCCGAGGCCGGGTTCGACGCGCACACCCTGCTCGGCTACAGCGTCCTGCTCTCCGCCCGGCACGGCGAGTGGCTGCGTGAACTGGCCGACACCTACGAACTGGTCTGGGCCACCACCTGGGAGGAGGAGGCCAACACCCACATCGCCCCGGCGATCGGGCTGCCCCGGCTGCCGGTGGTCCGCTTCGCCGGCTACGTCCCGCAGCCCGGCGACCCGCGGGTACCGCTGATGGAGCTGTTCTCCGCCCACAAGTGGGCCCCCCTGCTGCGGTACGCCGCCGGCCGGCCGTTCGCCTGGACGGACGACGTCATCCCGCCCCGCCTGGTCCGCAACGCCCTCTGGCGCCGTGACCGCCTCCTGCTGCCCATCGACCCGGGCCAGGGCCTGGAGCGCCGGCACGTGGACCGGCTGCTGGCCCGCCCGCCGCGCCCCCTGGCCGTCCGCCCGGCGGTCAGCCGGTGGGCAGCCAGCTGACGTGGCCGGCCAGCAGCGCGTACCCGACGAAGGCCACCGTGTCGATCAGCGCGTGCGCCGCCACCAGGGGCATCACCCGCCCCCAGCGCCGGTACAGCAGGCAGAACACCGCGCCCATCACCATGTTCCCGACCAGCCCGCCCACCCCCTGGTACAGGTGGTACGAACCCCGCAGCACCGAGCCGGCCACCAGCGCGGCCGGCCACGACCAGCCCAGTTGCCCGAGCCGGCGCAGCAGGTAGCCGAGGACGACGACCTCCTCCAGGATGGCGTTCTGCCAGGCGGAGGCGACCAGCACCGGGATCCGCCACCAGACGTCGGGCAGCCCGGACGGCGCCACCGTCAGGTTGTAGCCGGCCGCCTGCGAGCCCAGGTAGAGCACCAGCCCGGTGCCGCCGATCGCGGCCGCGACGGCGGCGCCCCGGCCGAGGTCGCGCAGCTTCTGTCCGAGGTCGAACCCGAGCACCCGCAGCGAGGTGCCCTCTCGCACCAGCAGGTAGCCGACCAGCACCACCGGCATCAGCCCGCGCGCGATGTAGTAGACCTGCCAGGCGAGGTCCAGCCAGGGGCGGCCGGGCGCCCGTGAGGAGTTCAGGGTGGCGACCTGCTGGCCGAGCTGGAGCGTCTCGGTCAGCGAGCCCGTGAAGCTGATCAGCGCGCCGACGCCGCTCGCCCCCAGGGAGAGGCCGAGGACGATCAGCAGTTCCACGCCGAGCAGCCGGCGCGTGGGCCGCGCGGTCTCCGGTTGGGTCGGGGCGGTGGTCACGGGGTGCTCCAGCGGTCCGGCGTCGCTCCGGCCGTCGGCCGACCGCCGGAGCGGTCATCCTTCCACAGGGCACTCCCCGTCAGGGCCGCGGAGTGCCCCCGCCACGGGGCCGCCCGGCCCTACCCCACCGGCCAGGTGTGCACGGGCTCGCCGACCCGCATGTACTCGATGTAGCGCCGGGTCATCGCGGCGAGCGCGGCCGGGCGGTCCATCCCGAACTGCTCGCGCAGCCGGTGGAAGGTGGCGCTCTGCCAGGAGGCGCCGTTGACCCGGCGCAGGCAGCGCTGCTCGATGATGCCGAGGTAGCGGTCCCGGTCGGCCGGCTCCACGCCCCACTCGTCCAGCCCCTGGGAGGCCATCGGCAGCAGCTCGTTCAGCACCAGGTCGACCGCGGGGACGGTGGCCAGGCCCCCGCCGCGCCCGGCCCGGCCCTGCCGCGGCCACTGGAACACGGCGTCGACGCCGTACCGGGCGGCCTGCCGGAAGTTCTCGTCGGCCCGCTCGAACGGCAGCCTGGTCCAGATCGGCCGCGACTGCTCCGCGAGCACCCGGACGAGCCCGTAGTAGAAGGCCGCGTTGGCCAGCGTGTCGGCGACGGTCGGACCGGCCGGCAGCGCGCGGTTCTCCACCCGCAGGTGCGGCACGCCGCCGCTGACGTCGTACACCGGGCGGTTCCACCGGTAGATGGTGCCGTTGTGCAGCCGCATCTCGGCCAGCCGCGGCACGCCGCCGGAGGCCAGCACCTTCACCGGGTCCTCGTCGTCGCAGATCGGCAGCAGCGCCGGGAAGTACCGCAGGTTCTCCTCGAACAGGTCGGACGCCGAGTCCACCCAGCGCTCGCCGAACCAGGTGATCGGCCGTACGCCCTGCGCCTTGAGTTCGGCCGAACGGGTGTCGCAGGCCTGCTGGAAGAGCACCGGCCTGGTCTCCCGCCACAGCTCCCGGCCGAACAGGAACGGCGAGTTGGCGCCGAGCGCCAGTTGCGGGCCGCAGATCGCCTGGGCCGCGTTCCAGACCGAGGAGAACCGCTCGGGGGTCACCTGGAGGTGCAGTTGCAACGAGGTCGCGGCGGCCTCGGCGACCATGGTGATCGACTCCAGCTGGAGGTGCTCGACGCCCTCGATGTCCAGCGTGATGTCCTCCCCCCGGGCGGCCAGGATCTGGTCGCTGAGCAGGCTGTACCGCTGGTTGTGGGACATCGCGTCCAGCCCGGTGTGGTCGTGCTCCAGGGTCGGCAGGATGCCGACCATCACGATCCGCGCGCCGGCCTCGGCGGCCCGCCGGTCGGCGTAGCGCAGCCCGGTGTCGATCTCCTCGCGCAGTTCCTCGAAGACGTGGCCGGCGAGCCGGTGCGGGGCGATGTTGACCTCGATGTTGAACTGGCCCAGCTCGGTCTGGAAGTCACTGGAGCCGATCGAGCTGAGCACCTGCGCGTTGCGCATCACCGGCAGGCCCTGCTCGTCGGCCAGATTGAGCTCGATCTCCAGCCCCATCACGGCGCGGGGCCGGTCGAAGCGGTCCTCTCGCAGCATCCGCTCCAGCGCGTCCTGGCAGGACTGGAGCTTGCGCCGGTACAGCTGCCGGTCCGACAGGTCCGCGCGCGTCGCCACGACCTTCTCGCCCATGATCCCCTCCTCCTGAGCGGCCGGCCGACCGACCGTGCAAGCATCATGCCCACCCCGAAGATCGATACCCGATCGCTTCGACCGGCTTGCAATGCAAGGGAACTGATGGTCTTTCAGCACATCCGTCGACTTGCCCGGCGCCACCGCCTGTGATAAACAGGTCACCCTGTGCACCTGTTCGATAGAATTCGCACTGCGCCCAAGGCCGGCCCGCTGTCGATCCGAACACCCTCGTCGACGGCAGCGGCGGCGCCCGCACCGCGATCATGCACAACCGGACACGGCCAGGTTCCGTCACCGACGACACACCGCGCCATGCCGGTATGCCGCACTCGCACGCCGATCTCGCACGGAGAGGCGACCCCGCCATGACTCTGCAGACCCCCCAGCCCCCGCCCAGCGCCCTGCGCGCGGTCCTCGCCGCGCTCGACTCGGAGACCGCGCTGCGCCAGCCCGCCGCCGCCGCGCTGCGTCATCCGACCGGCCCGCTGCTGCCCGCGCATCCGCTCGCGGTCCACGTCCTGGACGGGCCCCGACCCGAGCTCGCCGCCGCCCGGCGGACGGGCTGGCGGTTCCTGATCAAGGACGGCGCCGAGGTGGCGGCCGCGGCCGAGGTGGTCCAGGGCGTCGAGGGCCACGTCTTCTCGCACTTCACCGCCGGGCCGTACCTGGACTCCACCGTCCGGGCACTGCGCCAGGCCTGGCAGCTCGCCCAGACCTCGCGGACCCGACGGCAGCCCCGGCTGCTCACCTTTCCGGGCCAGTACGCCACCGCGCTCTGGCTGCACAGCCCGGACGCCGGCCCCGACGCGGACCAGCTGATCCCACTGGCCCCGGCCCCGCTCGGCGTCACCGCGCACCGCGCCTACCCGGCGGCCGACCTGCTGCCCGTCCTCACCCGCGCCCCGCTCGCCAGGCCACTGCTGCTCGGCTCCTCCTGAACGCTCCCGCGTCACCCCCGCGCCACCCGTACCCACCCGGACGGGTCATAGGGCATGGCCGAATCGAGTCAGCCGCCCCTTGACCCGTCCGGCGCTCATTCACGTCTGCCGCCACCTGAACGGGTGATCTCTGCCCGGTAGTTGTGGCGCATGTCACGAAATTGCTGCGCGATCGCCCCGGGATGCCGACACTGGGAACCAGCGTGGAAGGACCCCCTGTCCTACCCACTTGAGCGCCGGTCCACACCTGGCCCGGCGCCGGACAGGATCCGACTACCGCGGCGGCTCCCGCCGGTCACCCGGCGGCGCCGCACCACGGGGAGGATCGCCAAGCGAAGCGAGGGTACGCGTATGTGCCAGCACCGTCCTGAGTGCCCGTCGGCGGAGTCCGAGGACCGCGAGGCGGCCGTACCGGTGGCCTGCCACCCGGAGCAGGGCTGGAGCCTGCTCTGCAACGGCGTCCTGGTCTTCGAGGACACCGGCGAACTGCTGCCCGACGGCCGGGTGATCGCCCCGCGCCGCCCCGTCGCACACGCCGCCTGACCGGCCGACGGCGGGGTCGGCCGCCGAGCGACACCGACGACGCAGGACAACGGGCAGGGCCCCGGCGGAGAAGACTCCGCCGGGGCCCTGCCGTACCGCGTCAGTCGGCTCAGGAGCCGTACTCGTCCAGCGGCGGGCAGGAGCAGACCAGGTTGCGGTCGCCGTACGCGCCGTCGATCCGGCTGACCGGCGGCCAGTACTTGTCCGCCGGGTTCACGCCCGCGGGGAAGACGGCCTCCTGGCGCGAGTAGCCGTGCGCCCAGTCACCGGCCAGCGCGCCCGCGGTGTGCGGGGCGTTGCGCAGCGGGTTGTCCTCGGCCGGCCACGCGCCCGAGCCGACCTTGTCGATCTCGGCCCGGATCTCGATCATCGCGTCGCAGAAGCGGTCGATCTCGTGCAGGTCCTCGGACTCGGTCGGCTCGATCATCAGGGTGCCGGCCACCGGGAAGGACATCGTCGGCGCGTGGAACCCGTAGTCGATCAGGCGCTTGGCGATGTCGTCCACCGTCACGCCGGTCTCCTTGGTGAGCGGGCGCAGGTCGATGATGCACTCGTGCGCGACCAGGCCGCCGGGACCGGTGTAGAGCACCGGGAAGTGCGGGGCCAGGCGCTTGGCGATGTAGTTGGCGTTCAGCACCGCCACCTGGGTGGCCCGCTTGAGGCCCTCCCCGCCCATCAGCCGGACGTACGCCCAGGAGATCGGCAGGATGGCCGCCGAGCCCCACGGGGCGGCCGAGATCGGGCCGACGCCGGTGGCCGGGCCCGCCTCGGACTGCAGCGGGTGGTTCGGCAGGTACGGCGCCAGGTGCGCGCGCACCGCCACCGGGCCGACGCCCGGGCCGCCGCCGCCGTGCGGGATGCAGAAGGTCTTGTGCAGGTTCAGGTGCGAGACGTCCGCGCCGAACTTGCCCGGCTTGGCGAGGCCGACCAGGGCGTTCAGGTTGGCGCCGTCCACGTAGACCTGGCCGCCGGCCTCGTGCACCAGGGCGCAGATGTCGGTGATCTGGGTCTCGTACACGCCGTGGGTGGACGGGTAGGTGACCATCAGCACCGCGAGGTTGTCGCGGTGCTGCTCGATCTTCGCCCGGAGGTCCTCGACGTCCACGTCGCCGTCGACCAGGGTCTTGACCACGACCACGCGCATACCGGCCATCACGGCGGAGGCCGCGTTGGTGCCGTGCGCGGAGGACGGGATCAGGCAGACGTCGCGCTGCACGTCACCGTTGGCGTGGTGGTAGGCGCGGACGGCCAGCAGACCGGCCAGCTCGCCCTGCGAGCCGGCGTTCGGCTGGATCGAGACGGCGTCGTAACCGGTGACCTCGACCAGCTGCTGCTCCAGCTGGCGGATCAGGGTGAGGTAGCCCTGGGCCTGGTCGATCGGCGCGAACGGGTGCAGCTGGCCGAACTCCGGCCAGGTCACCGGCTCCATCTCGGTGGTCGCGTTGAGCTTCATGGTGCAGGAGCCCAGCGGGATCATGCCGCGGTCCAGCGCGTAGTCGCGGTCCGACAGGCGGCGCAGGTAGCGCAGCATGGCGGTCTCCGAGCGGTGGCTGTGGAAGACCGGGTGGGTCAGGTACTCGTCCTCGCGCAGCAGCGCGGCCGGCAGCGCCTCGGCGCTCTCCGGAGTCTCGACGCCCTCGACGCCGAACGCGGCCCAGACGCCCGCCAGGTGCTCGCGGGTGGTGGTCTCGTCGGTGGAGACCGAGATCCGGTCCTCGCCGTCCTGGTACACGTTGATGCCGTGGGCGCGGGCGGCCTCGGCGATCGCGGCGGCGCGGCCGGGGACGACCGCGGTGACGGTGTCGAAGAACTCGCCGTGCAGCAGCTCGACACCGCCGGCCCGCAGGCCCTCGGCGAGGGCGGCGGCGTAGCGGTGGGTACGGCGGGCGATGTCGGCCAGGCCGTCCGGGCCGTGGTAGACGGCGTACATCGAGGCCATCACGGCCAGCAGCACCTGGGCGGTGCAGATGTTGCTGGTCGCCTTCTCGCGGCGGATGTGCTGCTCGCGGGTCTGCAGGGCCAGCCGGTAGGCGCGGTTGCCGTCGGCGTCGACGGAGACGCCGACCAGGCGGCCGGGCAGCGAGCGGGCGTACTCGGCGCGCACCGAGAGGTAGCCGGCGTGCGGGCCGCCGAAGCCCATCGGCACGCCGAAGCGCTGCGAGGTGCCGCAGGCGATGTCGGCGCCGAGCGAGCCCGGGGACTTCAGCAGGGTCAGCGCCAGCAGGTCGGCGGCGACGGCGACGATCGCACCGAGGCCGTGGGCCTGCTCGATCACCGGGGCGAGGTCGCGGACCACACCGGTCGCGCCGGGGTACTGGAGCAGCACGCCGAAGACGCCGCGCTCGGCGATCTCGGCCGGGATGCCGGCGGAGAGGTCGGCGACGACGACCTCGACGCCGGTCGGCTCGGCGCGGGTCCGGATCACCGCGACGGTCTGCGGCAGGGTCTCGACGTCGACCAGGAAGACGCCGCCCTTGACCTTGGTGACACGGCGGGCCAGGGACATCGCCTCGGCGGCCGCGGTGCCCTCGTCCAGCAGCGAGGAGCCGGAGGTGGGCAGACCAGTGAGGTCGGAGACCACGGTCTGGAAGTTGAGCAGCGCCTCCAGGCGGCCCTGCGAGATCTCCGGCTGGTACGGCGTGTACGCGGTGTACCAGGCCGGGTTCTCCAGGACGTTGCGCAGGATCACCGGCGGGGTGAAGGTGCCGTAGTAGCCCAGGCCGATCATCGGCTGGAGGACGGTGTTGCGACCGGCCAGCTCGCGCAGCTCGGCGAGGACCTGCGCCTCGCTGCGGCCGGCGGGCAGGTCCAGCCCGGTGATGGAGCGGATCGCCTCGGGCACGGCGGTGGCGGCGAGCTCGTCCAGCGAGCCGTAGCCCACCTGGGCCAGCATCTTCTCCTGCGCGGCGACGTCGGGGCCGATGTGGCGGTTCTCGAAGGGGCTGGCCTGCTCGAGCTCGGTGAGGGTCACGGGGGTGGTGGTGCGTCCCGCGTTCGGCTGGGCGTTCATGGTGGTCGAGGCCTCCTGGTCACGGACCGGCGGGGGTACGCACGCCGGGCGGCACCGCCGCTGCGGACGACAGCGGACAGGCCTGGGGCGGACGGACCCGACAGGCCTCCCCCTCTGTCATCGGGACCTGAGAGCTTCACCCGCGCGAGGCGCTGTGGCGCCCCGCCGGCTTGCACCGTCGGTGAGGGTGGTGCCGCCGGCTCCCTCGCCGGCAGTCCTGCCCTGCTTTCCAGAGTGACCTATCCCACACGGTACGGATGCCTGAGAGATTCCGGGGAGGAGTTGCTCCTTCGGCGCCCCGACCAGCGACTTCCGCTCTCGGGGACTCTCCCGAGCGGGCTCGGCGGTCGCGCCCAGGGTACCAGCGGCAGGCGCCTCGATCACGGGTGCGTCCTGGCAGGTGAACAGCCGGTCCGTGACCCGGACGGCGCAGCACCGGGCCCGTCCGGCCGCACCCCGGTCGCGCCGGTCCGGTTCATGGCTTTTGGTGTGAAGTGGCGGATGGGACGGGCGGGCCGGCCGCCGGCCTGCGGGCGTTCCGCAGGCGCGACGCACTGGAGGAAAGAGTGCAGACCGATATCGACCCCCGGGACCTCATCGGCCACAAGGCGGTCGACCGCAACGGAGACAAGATCGGCACGGTCGACGAGGTGTACCTGGACGACGCCACCGGGCAGCCCGAATGGGCGGCCGTCCGGACCGGCATCTTCGGCCGGGACGCCTTCGTCCCCTTGACCACGAGCGAGTTCTCCGGCGACGAACTGCGGGTGCCCTACGACAAGTCCCTGGTGAAGGAGTCACCGGACTTCGGCGTGGGCCAGCACCTGTCACCCGCCCAGGAGCTCCAGCTCTACCGCTACTACGGGCTGGACACCCAGGTGGACGGCCGGCCGTCGGCCGGTGACGGCTCCGGCTCCGAGCCGGCCGACCTCGACTTCGGCAGCGTGCCGGCCGCCGCCCCGGCGGCAGCGGCGGGCACCGCCGCGGTGGCGGGCGTCGCCGCGGCGAAGCCCGCCGACCAGTCGGTCTCGGCGGCCCCGGCGAAGCCGCTCGCCTTCCACTCGGCCGACAGCATGGCCCCGCCCCTCACCGTCCCCCCGGCCGCCGACCTCGGCAAGCCGTCCGAACCTGCTACGGAGCCCAACGTGCGGACCCTCGACACCACCGCGCCCGCCACCCCGTCGGCGCCCGTCGCACCGGAGCAGCGGCCGCCGGCGGCCCCGCTCGTCACGGGCGGCCCCGACGGCGCCGAGGTGGCGGCCCCCCCGGCCGCCACCACCCGCACCCCCGCGCCCGCCCCGGTCTCTTATAAACAAATGACGCAGCCGACCCATATGAGAGTGTAGTT
>NZ_JBHWUI010000126.1:0-24591 GCF_042737525.1 Kitasatospora sp. NPDC059973
GCCTGCACCCGCACCCGGAGTTCGGCGGGCAGCTCGGCCAGGCCGAGGCTGGCGCGGGCGTCACCGCGCGGGCCGGTCTCGAAGTGCTCCACCAGCTCCGCCGGATCACCGCCCGGGGTCAGCCGCACGGCCGCCCGCAGCCGCTGCCGACCGGAGCCCCGCAGCAGCCGGACGCTGACCCGTTCGACCTCCGGAAGGGCCACCGTCCCGGTCTCCAGCGCCTCCTCCAGGGCCCGGGTGCGCAGCCGCAGCCGCAGTCCGCCCACCCCCGGCGTGGGGAGGACGACGGTCGCCGGGCCGCTGCGGCGCAGCTGGGCGAAGAGCCACCAGCCGGTACCGAGGACGACCAGGACCAGCCCGGCGGTCACGGCCGGCCACCACCACGTCTCGTCGGACCAGCGGGTCCGCGAGCTGGAGCTGACCACCGGCTGGTCCGGCGAGGTGAGCGGCCATCGGCTCGGCGGGTCCACCCCCAGCCGTGCGTAGAGGTCGAGCCCGCCGGCCAGCACCAGCAGGCCGACCGCCAGCAGCAGCACGGCGGCGGCGCCCAGCAGCACCCGGTTGACGGTGGACCGGCTCACCGCACCCTCACCACCCCTCCTCGTCCGACCTTCACCCGCGTGTCCGTCCTCCGCCGCCCGGCTCCGGGCGGTGTCCCGCTCATCCGACCCCGCCGACCCCGCCGGAAGCCGGCGTGCCCGGGACCGCCGCGGTGCCTTCCGGCGCCCCGGGCACGGCGCCGTCGCCCGCGCCGCCCCCGCCCCGCTTCGCCCGGACGTCGAGGCGCAGCGGCCGGGCCAGGCCGATCTTCGCGAGTTCCGCGCGCAGCTGCCGCTGCACCGAGGCCGGGTCGGCCGGGCCCGTGAGCACCGCCTTCACCCGGCGGCGGCTGACCCGGACGGTGAGGTGCTCGATGCCCGGCAGTCCGGCCGCCCGGTCGTGCAGGAGGGTGCCGACGCCGGCGCGGTCGATGGCGGCGGAGGTCCCGCCGAGCGGGCGCAGCGGCAGCCAGCGGCGCAGCCCGGGGGCGAGGGCGAGCCAGAGCAGCCAGGCCCCGAGCAGGACGGCCACCCCGGCGCCGACGAGCACCCAGGGGTCGTCCAGGCGGCGGGTGGCCAGTTCGTCCGCGACCTCGGCCCGCCAGCGGCGGGCGGCGTGCCCGGTGCGCACGGCGATCACGTCGTAGAGCAGTGCGGCGCCGATCACCAGCACGACGGTGGCGACGACTACGGCGGCGACCGTGCGGTGGGCCCGCAGCCGGGGCACCTTGACCATGACCGGCTCGGGCTCGCCGGCCTCCGGCGGGAGAGCACTCGCCCCACTCAAACCCGGCGGCGACGACCCCGGCGGGAGAGCGCCCGGCGGAACGGCGTCCGGTGTCGGCCCGGTCGTCACCGCGGCCCCCCGGTGACCAGTCGTTCGACGACCACCACCACCTCGCCGACCCGCGTCCCGGTCAGACCGCCGACCTGCGCGGCGATCCGCTCCCGGACGGCCCGGGCGAGCGCGGCGAGGTCGGCGGGGAACGGCAGCTCGACGGAGACCCGGACGGTGACGGTGCTGCCCGGCACGGCGACCGAGACCTTCGGCGGCGCACCCCGCTCCGTCCGGCCGCGCCACGCGTCGTCGAGCGCCTCGCGGGCGGCCCGGGCGGCGATCCGGGCGTAGACCCGGTCGGCCACCCGCAGCCGCCCGCGGACGCCGGGCTCGCGGCGGCGGGCGGCGGGGGTGACCGCGGTGGTGGAGGTGGCCGAGGTGGCAGGGGTGACGGGGGACGCCATCAGCGGCGCCGGTCGCGGCCGCGCAGCAGGTCGCCGAGATCACCGATCTCGATGTCGCCCTCCAGCAGGCGCCCGACCACGAAGCCGACCACGCCCAGCGCGGCCACCAGCAGGAACGCCGCGAAGCCGCCGAAATAGCCGGCGAAGCCGAGGGCCATACCCACCACCAGGCCGACAATGGCCAGGTTCATCCGCTACTCCTCGTCTTCCACTGCTGCTGTCCCCCGACGGGGCTACTTCAACTTGGGCCGCTGTCCGGAGGGGACGCTCTCCTCTTCCTCCTCCTCGACGTCCGGCTCGTCGGGCAGATGGACGTCGTTGACCGCGATGTTGACCTCGACGACCTCCAGGCCGGTCATCCGCTCCACCGCGTCGATGATGTTCTCCCGTACCTGACGGGCCAGTTCGGGGATGACCACGCCGTACTCGACGACCAGGGCGATGTCGATGGCGGTCTGCTTCTCCCCCACCTCGGCCTTGATCCCTCGCCCGACGGCTGACTTGCCGCCGGGCACCCGGTCGCGCATCGCGCCGAAGGTCCTGGACAGGCCGGACCCGAGGGCGTGGATGCCGGAGACCTCGCGGGCGGCCATACCGGCGATCTTCTCGACCACACCGACGGCCAGGGCGGTACGGCCGCGGTCGGTCACCCCCCGGCCGGTGTCGGCCGCCGGGGCGACCGGTCCGGGTGCGGCGGAGGGGTTCTTGTGCATGGTGGCGGGCGTCGGAGTGTCAGGCATGGGTGGTTCTCCCGTCGTACGGCTCCAGCTATATCGCAAATCGCTCCAACTCTGGCATTTCGCCACGATTCGCGCCCCCGGAGCGGCGACCGGGGGAGCCGCGACGTCGAAGGCCCGGCTACGGGGGCGGTCCCCCGGAGCCGGGCCTTCGACGTGCTCGTGCGGTCAGTCGCCGATGCCGGCCAGATCGCGCAGGCGGCGAGCCTGTGCCGCCCGTTCGGCCGAACGCTGCTCGTCGTACGAGCGTCCGCCCGCACCCTGGAGCAGCGCCTTGGTCTCGATGACGGCGCTGCGCGGGGCGGCGAGCAGCGCGGCGGCGAGGTCGCGCGCGGCGGCGTCCAGCTCAGCGCCGGGGACGGCCAGGTTGGCCAGCCCGATCGCGGTGGCCTCCTCGGCGCCGACCCAGCGGCCGGTCGCGCAGATCTCCAGCGCCCGGGCGTAGCCGACGAGCTCGGTGAGCGGCTTGGTACCGGCCAGGTCGGGGACGAGACCGAGCGAGGTCTCCTTCATGGCGAACCGGGCGTCGTCGGCGACCACGCGCAGGTCGCAGGCGAGGGCGAGCTGGAAGCCGGCGCCGACGGCGTGGCCCTGGACGGCGGCGATCGTGACCACGTCGGGCCGGCGCCACCAGGAGAAGGCCTCCTGGTAGTACGCGATGGTGTCGTCGAGGTCCTTGTCCTCGGCGGCGGCCAGCTGGAGGAAGGTGACCTCGCCGGGGATCCCCTCGGGGGTGAACATCGCGCGGTCCAGGCCGGCCGAGAAGGAGAGGCCCTCGGCGCGCAGCAGCACCACCCGGACGGCGCCGGGCAGCTCCCGGCCGGCTGCGGCCAGCGCGCGCCACATCGCGGGCGACTGGGCGTTGCGCCGTTCGGGCTGACAGAGGGTGACGACGGCGAGTTCGCCGTCGATCTCCAGGCGGACGCCGTCCTGCTCCCAGCTCGGGGCCTGCGGGTCGGTGGCGGGGGCGGTCATGCGGGGACCTCCGGTGGCGAGGGACTTGGCTACCGGAGAGTAACAAAACTGGGCGCGCTGCGGCAGGGCAGCGGCGCCCAGTGTTTCGGACGGGTCCGGGCGGGGCCCGGACGGACGGCGGCGGGCATGACGATCGGCGGCCGGTTCGCTCCGACCGGAGGCGGACGACCGACGTCGTCCATCCGGCCCGCGCCCTGCCGCCGAGTCATCCGTCGAAGAACTGACGGACCGTCAGGAGCTGGCTCCAGCAGTAGCTTTGTTCTTGCCCCGCGTGGCACCGCCGCGGCCCCGGAGGATCACTCCGGACTCGCTCAGCATCCGGTGCACGAAGCCGTACGAGCGACCGGTCTCCTCCGCGAGAGCGCGAATGCTCGCCCCGGAGTCGTACTTCTTCTTGAGATCGGCCGCGAGCTTCTCACGCGCGGCACCGGTCACCCGGCTGCCCTTTTTCAGAGTCTCGGCCACCCGTGCCTCCTCGTAGCGTTGCTCGGTCAGATTCCCATGATCACCCATCCACAGCCTCCTGGCCACCCATTCGACAAGGTCGATGCCGGGAATGCGCGTTCCGTCGGTGGTGATCCGAGCGCACAAGGGCGCTCACGCAGAGTGCACGCCCCCGGAGCGATACCGCCATTCGGCGCGAAAGAGCTGATCAGCAGCGTCGGCCCGACCACGATCGAGTGGCGGGCCGACGGAAGCTTCTCAAACGGAATCCCGGACCTCTTCATTCCCGGACACGCCGTAAGTACTAGTTTTTCTGGTCCGAAGAGTGGACGAGGCGTCTACTCCAGGCCAGGCGGAGGCCGGGCCGGACCAAGGGAGCCGGATCAGGCGAGCGAGACCAGGTCGTTGTAGGCCGGGCTCCAGAGGTCCTCCACGCCGTCCGGCAGCAGGATGATCCGCTCCGGCTGGAGCGCGTCGACCGCGCCCTCGTCGTGGGTCACCAGCACGACCGCGCCGCTGAACTCGCGCAGCGCGCCCAGGATCTCCTCGCGGCTGGCCGGGTCGAGGTTGTTGGTGGGCTCGTCGAGCAGCAGCACGTTGGCGCTGGAGACCACCAGCGAGGCCAGCGCCAGCCTGGTCTTCTCACCACCGGAGAGCACCCCGGCCGGCTTGTCGACATCGTCGCCGGAGAACAGGAAGGAGCCGAGGATCTTGCGGATCTGGACCAGGTCGGTGTCGGGCGCCGAGGAGCGCATGTTCTCCAGCACCGTGCGCTCCGGGTCCAGGGTCTCGTGCTCCTGGGCGTAGTAGCCGATCTTCAGGCCGTGGCCCGGGATCACCTCGCCGGTGTCCGGCTTCTCCACCCCGGCCAGCATCCGCAGCAGGGTGGTCTTGCCCGCGCCGTTCAGGCCCAGCACCACGACCCGCGAGCCGCGGTCGATGGCCAGGTCCACGCCGGTGAAGATCTCCAGCGAGCCGTAGGACTTGGAGAGGTCGGCGGCGGTCAGCGGGGTCTTCCCGCAGGGCGCCGGGTCCGGGAAGCGCAGCTTGGCGACCTTGTCGTTCAGCCGGACCTGCTCCAGGCCGGACAGCAGCTTCTCCGCACGGCGGGCCATGTTCTGCGCGGCCACCGTCTTGGTCGCCTTGGCGCGCATCTTGTCGGCCTGCGCGTTCAGGGTCGCGGCCTTCTTCTCCGCGTTGGCCCGCTCGCGCTTGCGGCGCTTCTCGTCGTCCTCGCGCTGCTGCTGGTACTGCTTCCAGCCCATGTTGTAGACGTCGATCGCGGAGCGGTTGGCGTCCAGGTAGAAGACCTTGTTGACGACCGTCTCGACCAGCTCGACATCGTGCGAGATGACGATGAAGCCGCCCTTGTAGGTCTTCAGGAAGTCCCGCAGCCAGGCGATCGAGTCGGCGTCGAGGTGGTTGGTGGGCTCGTCGAGCAGCAGCACGTCGGAGTCCGAGAAGAGGATCCGGGCCAGCTCGACGCGGCGGCGCTGACCACCGGAGAGGGTGTGCAGCTGCTGTTCGAGGATGCGGTCCGGCAGGCCCAGCGCGGCGGCGATGGTGGCGGCCTCGGCCTCGGCGGCGTACCCGCCCTTGGTGAGAAACTCCGTCTCCAGGCGCGAGTACTTCTTCATCGCGTTGTCCCGGGTGGCGCCCTTGCCGTTCGCCATCCGCTCCTCGTTCTCGCGCATCTTCTTCAGCACGCTGTCGAGGCCGCGGGCGGAGAGGATGCGGTCCTTGGCGAGGACGTCGAGGTCACCGGTGCGCGGGTCCTGCGGGAGGTAGCCGACCTCACCGGAGCGGGTGACCGTGCCCGAGGCCGGCAGGCCCTCGCCGGCCAGCACCTTGGTGAGCGTGGTCTTCCCGGCGCCGTTGCGCCCGACCAGACCGATCCGGTCGCCCGGGGCGACCTTGAAGCTCGCGGACTCGATCAGGATGCGGGCACCGGCGCGCAGCTCAAGGGCGTTGGCGGAAATCATGGCTGGGACTACTCCTGGGACGTGGGCGGGCGCCTGGGCATGGCACAGGGCCGGGGCAGCGGAAGGGGGCGACGTCGGCAGACCGGCGGACCGCCCGGAGGCGGCGCCGCTCGTCCGCTAGTGCCCGGAGAGAACAGCCATGACGGCAAGTCTACCGGGCCCCGTGACGGGGCCCGGAGGCTTTTACCGCCGGGGTACCGGTCTCAGGACCGCGGGGCGTCCTCCGCGGCGTCGCAGCTGCCCTGCGGGCGGACGGCGGCGAAGGGCTCGACCGGGCTGCCGCAGGCCGCCTCGGGGGCCGCCGCCTGGGTGTCGAACACCTTGGGGCCGACGATCGGACCGTCCGAGATCAGCACCCGGCGGCCGTCCAGGGCCTTCAGCGACACCCCCGGGCCGGCAGGCAGCTGCCAGCCGGTGCTGTCCAGCCGGTAGCCGGTGATGCCGCCGGAGACCGGCTGGCCGGTGCTGTTGGCGCAGCTGCGCGGCACGAGCACCGCGAAGTCGGTGCCCACCGTGCGGGTCGGGTCGTAGACGCAGTTGCCGGCCGGCTTGGAGTTGTAGCGGAGGTCACCGTCGGCGTCGCGGAAGCCCATGGTCAGCTCGGGGGTGACCACGGCCACCCAGGGCGCGGACTGCTGGACGGTGTGCAGGGCCGCCGCGGCGCGCTCCCGCTGGAGCTGCCTGCGCTGCTCGTCGGTCCGCTTCTCGGCGCCCGGCTCGCCCTGGCCGCTCATCCAGTCCGCCAGGCCGGGTACCGCGCGGTGCCAGCGCACCTCGTGGTCGCCGGGACGCACCGAGGTGACCAGGCCGTCGTCCCAGACCACCACGGCGTTCTCGCCCGCCATCGCCAGGTACAGCGCGGTGGCGCCCTCGCGGCGGTAGGACCAGGCGGGCTCGCCGGTGTCCCGGTTGTAGGCCTCCAGGCCGGGGCCCACCTTCAGCTCCAGACCGTCCGCGCCCAACGACTGCGAGTTGACCGGGCTGGCGTCCGCGCCGCCCGGCCCGGCCACCCGGTCACCGAACGGCACCGGCTTGTTGGCATGCGCGGCCGCGCCCGCCACAAGGACCAGCAGGACCGCCAGGGCAGGGAGGATCGATCGGGGGGTGAGGACACGCAGCGGCTTCCAGGACACGGGCGGAGCGTACCTTTCGACACCGTCACGAGTCAGCCGGACCCGGCCGGACGGCGGGGCGGCGCGGGCGCGGCCGGCCGATTCGCGCCCTTCGCCGGATCCGCCCGCCCACCTGCGCCGTCGGACCCGCGGCCGCCCGGGAGGCGCGCCGGGCGGGCGGCCGCGGTACGGCCTCCAGGGCCGTCCGGACTGTTACAGAGGTGATACACGGCACGTTGCGGCAGACGGCGTTCGAATACCGCCCACTTTAGGGTGACATTCGGCTTTTCCGACGCCTGCGGGGCCTACTGTCTGCGAGCGGGGTATCACGGTCCGTCCCGCTGCCCCCGCCCCGTGACGCCGGAGGAGAGACCATGCGACTCGGCCGCCTGACGCTGGCTGCCGCCGCCCTGCTGATGCTGACCACCGCGAGCGTCCCCACCGGGACCCCGCTCAGCCAGACCGAACGGCACGCCCTCTCCTCGGACGCGTTCCAGCCCCGCGGCGCCGCCCCCCGGCCGGTCGTCCAGCGGCCGAAGCACGAGGCCCCGTTCGGTGCCTTCGTCGGCTCGTGGGACAAGTACATCCCCCAGCTGGGCCGCTACGCACAGTGGCTGAACAACGCCAACATGCAGGTCGGCCACACCTATCTGGCCGGCAACAGCTGGGCGGACGTCGAGGGCGAGCCGGTGGTGCTCGGCATGTGGTCGCAGTGGCGGCTGGCCGACCCCTCCCGGATGCTGATCCTCGGCGTCCCGATGCTGGTGCCCAGCGAGGCCGCCGTGCCGGACGGCGAGGTGGCCAAGCTGCTCGCCCAGGGCGTCCGGGGGGACTTCGACCGGCACTTCCTGCGGCTCGCCCGCCGGCTGGTGGCGCTCGGCGGGGCGGACACCGTGCTCACCCTCGGCTGGGAGATGAACGGCACCACCTACACCCACCGCTGCAAGCCCGACCCGACCGCCTGGAAGGCGTACTGGCGGCGGATCGTCTCCGTGATGCGCTCGGTGCCCGGTCAGCGGTTCCGCTTCGACTTCACCCCCAACCGGGGGCTGGACGCGATCCCGTGGACCAAGTGCTACCCCGGCGACGACGTGGTCGACATCATCGGCATGGACAGCTACGACCAGCCCGCCGGCGCCACCTTCGACGACTACGTCCGCGAGCCGTACGGGCTGCAGGACCAGGTCGAGTTCGCCGCCAAGCGCGGCAAGCCGGTCTCGTACCCGGAGTGGGGGCTGTTCCGCAACGGCGACAACCCGGAGTTCGTGCAGCGGATGGTGGAGTGGATCCGCACCCACGACACCAGCTACCAGACGGTCACCGACTACTGCCCGCACGGGTTCTGGCAGTGCGCGCAGAACCCGCGCTCCAGCAGCCGGTTCAAGCAGCTGATGGCCGGGTCCAAGGGGGCTCCGGTCACCGCTGTGCCGGCGCCCCCGGCGGTCACCCCGCAGCCGGGGGCGGCCGGGTCGGGCTCGCCGGGCGCCTCGCCGACCGCGGCGGCCTCGGCGGCCGCGGGAACCCCCTCCCCACCGGCCTCGCCCTCCACGCCGCCCTCACCGTCCGCCGCACCCGCGCCGGGCGGGCTGCCGGCCCGGCGCTGAGGTCGGGCGGCCGGGCCCGCAGGCGGGGCGGGCTCAGCTCCGCCGGCGGGCCCCCAGCGCCTCCTTGAGCCTCGGCAGCCGGGTGCGCAGGACGTGCACCGCGACCTGCCGGGCCCGGACCGAGCCGGCCCGGGCGGCGGCCGCCGGCGCCGGCCCGCGCGGACCGAACAGCAGCCGCTGGTTGAACAGCTGGTCCGGCCGCCAGCGCTGCTTGTAGGGCTCCTGGCCGCGCAACAGGCTGAGCAGCGGGATGCCGGCGTCGACCGTCTCGTCCAGCGCCGCCCCGAACAGCAGACCGGCGATGTCCAGGCGCTCGCGCAGCCGGGGGTGCGCGCCGTACAGGTAGAGACCGCCGAAGGACGGGCAGAGCAGCAGCAGGTTCACCGCGACCAGCTCGCCGTCCAGCCAGTACTGGTGCACCGCGGCGCGGCCGGTGGCGACCAGGCCGGTGGTGGACTCGGCGAGGTGCCGGGCGAACCGCCCGGTGCGGTGCTCCGGGGTGACGCCGCGCTCGTGCCACTGCTCGAAGTGCAGTCGGAGCAGCCCCTCCAGGGCCTCGGGCACCTCCTCCGGGGGCGTCGAACGGACCTCGACCCCGGCCTCGGCGATCTTGCGGAGCTTCACCCGGCTGCGCTGGGCGGTCTTGCCGGGCACCCGCTTGAGCAACTGCTCCATCGGGACGGCCGGCAGGTACTGGCAGAGCGAGTCGCCGAACCGGCGCCGCCGGCCCCGCCACTGCTCGAAGACCCGCTGGACGGCCGCCTCGGGGTGCACCTCGCGCAGCTCCAGGCTGTGCCAGGGGCGGGTGAGCGGCAGGGCCGCGGCGAACTCGGCCGCCGCGCGATCGGCGCAGGAGTCGTCGAGCAGGATGTCGGTGAAGTCGATCAGCCCGTCGCCGAGGCCGGTCAGCCCGCCGAGCGGGCCGGGGCGCCGCCGGAACGCTCCCGCGCCGACCAGCCGGCCGTTCCGGCGGACCAGCAGGACCAGGAGGTCGCCCGGGCGGCCGTACTGGCGCCACCAGGAGCGCTGCCAGACCGCGGCCTGGAAGAAGGTGGCCGTCCGGCAGCGGGTGACCAGGTCGTCCCACTCCTCGGCGAGGACGTCCAGGGCGTCGTCCTCGCGGTGCAGCTCGGTGGTCCAGCGGGGCGCGCCGGCCTGGGCGGGGAGACCGGTGGTGGCCGGCGCCTCGGTGCTCATCGACCGCTCCCGGCGGCGCTCTTCTCCTTGGCCGGGGCCTTCTCGGCGGGCGACTTCCCGCCGGCTGCCTTCCCGCCCGTGGGCTGCGCCGGGGCGGCCTGCTCGGGGACGGCCTGCCCGGTGCCGGGCCGCTCCGCCGCGGCCGGTTCGGCCGGGGCCGGGGCCGGGGCCGGGGCCGGGGCCGGGGCCGGGGCCTCCTCGGCGCGCGGGCCCGGGGTGGCCGGGGCGGCGGGCTCCGCGCCGGGCGTCGCCACGGCGGCCAGACCGGCCTCACCGCCCCGGCGGCGGGTCATCATGACCAGCGCGCCGATCAGCACCCCGGCGGCGGCGCCGACCGCGACGTCCAGCTGCGCGGACGGCGTGGTCGGCTTGTCGGGCTCGGCTGCGGGAGCCAGCGGGACCAGCCGGACGCCGGTCTCCTTGCTGCTGGTGTTGGCGAAGGCGACCAGCGACCGGGCGACCGCGTCGGCGGCCAGCACCGCCTCCCGGGGCCGCGCGCCGGTGCCGGTGATCTCGATCATCGGGGCGTCCGGGGAGGTGGTGCCGTGCACCAGGGTCTCCAGTTCGGTGCGGCTGTGCCCGGTCTCGGCGGCGGCGGCCGCGAGCACCTGGGGCTGACCGGCCAGCCGGCCGTACGCCTGGGCGAAGTTGATCGCCGAGGCGCTCTCCCCCTGGTTCTCCGGCACCACGATCACATAGGAGTTGGCGGCGTACGAGGGGTGCGCGACGACGGCGTACCCGGCGCCGGCGGCGGCGCCCAGCGGCACCGCGAGGACCACCGGCCACCAGCGGCGGGCCAGGCTGCGGACGCTTCGGCGCGGTTCGGACATGGGGTGCTCCTTGGATATGGGGGCCGCCCGGCCGGCGGCCCGGGGGTTCGGCGGCTGCCGGCGGCTCAAGCGGGTGCCAGGCGGTCGTAGAGGGCGCCGAGGTCGGCGGCCACCCGGACGATGTCGTAGTGGCCGACCGCCGGGGGCCGGGGCAGGGGCTCGGGGCTGTGGTCGTTGAGGTGGCGCAGCTGGCGCAGCGCGGTGGTGTAGGCGGCGGCGTCGGAGGGGATCCGGCGGGCCTGCGGTGCGGCGGCCGGCGGGAGTTCGTCCAGGGCCGGACAGGCGCTGTGGCGGACCGGCAGGCCGGCCGCCAGGCCCTCCAGGACGCCGAAGCCGAAGGTCTCCGCGGTCGAGGGGGCGGCCAGCACGTCCAGCGCGGCCAGCAGGTCGGGGACGTCGTCGCGCTCGCCGGTGAGGACCAGGCGGTCGCGGACGCCGAGTTCGGCGGCCCGCCGCTCCAGGGCGGCGCGTTCGGGGCCCTCGCCGACCAGCACCAACCGGGCGGCCGGGTCGAGGCCGGCGAGCGCCTCCAGCAGCACGTGGAACCGCTTGCCGGGCACCAGCCGGCCGACCCCGCCGACCACCCAGCTCGCCGCCGGGAGGCCAAGGTCGGCGCGCAGCCGGTGCCGGGCCGCGGCCCGGTCGGCGTCCGGACGGCGGTAGCGGGCGGCGTCGATGCCGTTGGGGATCAGCTCGACCCGGCCCGGCGGCACGCCCCAGGCGTGCAGGGTCTGGGCGACCTGCCGGGACACCGCGACGGTGGTGGTGCCCAGGCGCTCGGCCGCCAGGTAGAGGCCCTTGACGCCGCGGGTGACCGGGCGGCCCTCGATCACCCCCGCGTGCAGCGAGTGCTCGGTGGCCACCACCGCCCGGACGCCGGCCAGCCGGGCGGCCAGCCGCCCGTACAGGCCGGCCCGGTAGAGGTGGGTGTGGACGAGGTCGTAGCTGCCGGACCGGATCAGCCGGACCAGCCGGGGCAGCGCGCCGACGTCGCGGTTGCCGCGCATCGCCAGGTGGTGGACGGTGACGCCCTCGGCGCGCAGCGCGGTGGCCACCGTGCCGGGGTTGGTCAGCGCGACCACCTCGCAGTGCTGGTGCGCGGGCAGGTGGCGCAGCAGCAGCTGGAGCTGGCGCTCGGCGCCGCCGGAGGCGAGACCGGTGACGATGTGCAGCACCCTCACCGGCCGGCCCCCCGCCGGCCCGCCCGCTCCCCGGCGGGGCGCTCGGACCCGCCCGCGGTGCTCCGGGCCCCGGCGCTCCCCGGCGTCTCCTCGCGCTCGGCGCCGGCCCGGCCCTTCGACGCGGAGCGTGCCGCGAGGCGGTTGCGGCGCAGCTCGGTGACGGTGTCGCGGAGGCGGTGGCGGCCGCGCTTGGCGCGCAGCCGCCAGGCGCCGTCGCGGTCGCCGACGTAGCAGCGGGGCAGCGCGTAGCGGCCGGTGAGCGGGGAGTGCGCGATGGCGCAGGCGTAGTCGTAGCCGGCGTCGCGCACGGCCAGCGTGGCGGGCAGGTCGACGGCGCCGTACGGGTAGCAGAAGCCGGTGACCGGACCGCCGACGACCTCCTCCAGCACGCGCCGGCTCTCCCGGGTCTGGGTGGTCAGGATGTCGGCGGGCAGGCCGGGCAGGGCCTGGTGGCCGAGGCCGTGGGAGCCGATCTCCCAGCCGGCGGCCGCGAGTTCGGTGACCTCCTGGACGGTGAGCAGCTTCTTGCGCGGGCCCTTGACGTCCCAGTCGTTGGCCCGGCCCAGCAGGTCGGCGACCACGTAGGCGGTCGCGGTGAACCCGTACGCCTGCAGAATCGGTACGGCGAAACGGCCGAAGTCCGCGTAGCCGTCGTCGAAGGTCAGGCCGACCATGTTGTCGGCCCGGCCGGCGGCCCTGGCCCGCATCAGCTCGCGGACCGAGACGCCACGCCGGCCGCGCCGGTGGAGCCAGGCGATCTGCTCGGCGAAGCGCTCCGGGCTGACGGTCAGCTGGTACGGGTCGTCCTCCTCGACGGCCACCGAGTGGTACATCAGGATCCACGGCGAGGTGGCCTCCTGGACGGGTGCCCGGGTGGCGGGTCGGCGACTTCGGGGCAGCTGTGCCTCCGGGCGGCGGCCCGCGGCGCCCGGCACCTCGGTCCGTGGACCGGCTGCTGCCGGCGCGCCGGAGCGGCGTACGCCCGACAGCACCGACCGTACGGATCCCCGTTCAGCGTCCATGGGGAGGCTTCCCTTCATCGGCAACGGATGGCGGGCACAGGGCCCGGACGACGGCGAGGACCGGTCCGCGCACCTCGCGGGCACCGAGACCGGTGCCGAGGGCGGCGAAGGCGAGCGCCACGGTGAGGCCCCCGAGCAGCGTCGAGAGCAGGGGGTCGGCGGGGAGTCCGGCGGCGGGGGTGCCGAGGGCGGCCGCCCCGGCGGCGGCGGCCAGCAGCCTGGCGTGGCCGCCGAGGACCAGCCGCAGGCGCAGCGCGATGCCGCGCAGGACGAGCCCGCGCAGCAGCAGCGCCGCGGTGCTGGTGATGCCGGCCGCGTTCCCGGCGGCCAGGCCGAGGGCGCCGAAGCGGGGCGTGGCGAGCAGGCCGACGGCGACGGTGACGACCAGGCCGAGCACCATGGCGGCGGCCGGGTACCAGTCGAGCAGCCGGCGGCCGCCGTCGTCGGTGCGCGGGTCGCCGGCGCGGCGGACCACCGGGCGGAGCGAGAAGTAGGGGCGGATCATCACGCCGATCAGCGCCTGCGCGGGCAGTCCGAAGCTGTAGACGCGGATGACGGCCGCGGTGGCGGCGGTGTCCTGGGCGCCGAAGGCGCCGCGCTGGAAGAGCAGCGCGACCACCGAGGGGGCGCAGGCCAGCAGGAAGGCGGTGCCGAACAGGACGACCGCGGCCGCCTGGCCGAGGTCCTTCTCGACCCGGTCGCGGGCGGCGGTGAGGTCCCCGGCGGCGAGCGCCCGGGCGACCAGCGGGAAGGTCACCGTGCAGATCAGGATGGCCGCCGTCATGGCCAGTTGGGAGACCTTGGCGGCGTAGTTGAGGTGCGAGATGGTGCCGGGCGGCAGCGCGGAGCCGAGGAAGCGCTCGATGAAGACCTGAGCCTGCCGGGTGAGCGTGAAGGCGGCCACCGGCAGCAGCGCGAGCGGGATCAGCACGAGTGCGGGGCGGGCCCGGCGGCCCGCGGCGGCGCGGCCGGACCGCAGCCGGCGCAGGAACGGGACGACCAGCAGACCGGCCATCAGCAGGCTGCCGAGGGCGACGCCGATCGCGGCGGAGCGGACGCCCCAGAGCGCCTGGCAGCTGAGCAGGACGCCGAGGATGCCGACGTTGTAGGCGACGTAGATGCCGGCCGGGGCGGTGAAGCTGTGGTGCGCCCGGAGTGCGGCGGCGAGATAGCCGGCCACGCCGAAGGGCAGCACGGTGCAGGCGGTGATCCGGGTGCAGGTGACGGCGAGCCCGGGGTCGGCCAGGCCGGGGGCGAGCAGGTCGACCAGCTGGGGGGCGCCGAGCGCGACGCCGAGCGAGAGCGCGGTGAGCGCCAGCAGCAGCCAGGGCAGGGTCGCGCGGACCAGCTGGCGGACCGGGTCGGGCCCGTCGGGGTGCTCCTCCCGCAGGACCAGGGCCAGGGCGAAGGCGGGCACCATGAGGAAGGACATGGCGTCCTCGATCAGCAGCGGTGCGGCGGTCTCCGGGACGGTCCAGGCGACCAGGAACGCGTCGGTGCCCTGGTTGGCGCCGAAGTAGCGGGCCAGCAGCAGGTCGCGGAGCAGGCCGAGGGCGGAGCCGGCGGCGCTGAGCACGGCGGTGATGCCGAAGGCCTTGGCGAGGAAGCCGCGCCGGGGGGCCGCCGTGGTCTCGGCGGCGGGTGCGGAGCGGGGGGCCGGCAGCGTCGGGGTGAGCGCGGTCGGCCGGTCGGTGGTCATCGGGGGGTCGCCTCCGGTGTGGCACCGGCGGCGGTCCGGGCGGCGAGGCCGAGGACGACGGAGGTCAGCACGGTGGTGGTGCCGCCGATGTCCGCGTAGAGGAAGTCGACCAGGACCCAGACCAGCAGGGCGAGCGCCGCGAGGCCGCTGCCCCGGGCCCGGCGCAGGCACCCGATCAGCAGACCGAGGAACAGCGCGGCGTAGGCGACGATGCCGATCAGCCCCTGCTCGCTGAGGACCAGGAAGTACATGTTGTGCGGGGAGAGCAGCGGTTCGCGCTGGAAGCCGATGGTGGAGTCGGCCGCGTCGCTGCCCGAGGAGAGCCGCAACGGGGCGTTGCTGTCGCGCAGTTGCTGGAAGGCCTTGGGGCCGGCGCCGCTGACCGGGTGGTCCTGCCAGATGCGCCCGGCGGTGGACCAGAGGTCGTAGCGGTCGGACACCGACTGGTCGGGGGCGGCCGAGACGGAGCCGATGGAGCTGATCCGGGCGGTGACGCCGGAGGCCCCGAGGCCGAGGCCGCCGATCAGCACGACGGCGGCGGCCAGGCCGAGGACGGCGCTGCGGACCGCCAGCCGGGCGTCGGCCCGCAGCAGCAGGACGGCGGCGGCGGCGCCGGTGGCGATCCAGCTGCCGCGGCTGAACGAGACGGCGAGCGGGAAGGCCAGGAAGGCCGCGGCCGCGAACATCGCCCGGCGCAGCTTCGGGCGGCCGGCCGGGCCTCGCTCGGCGAGCCCCAGCGCGAGGGCCGCGAGCAGGCCGTAGCTGACCACGGTGGACATCGCCATGATGTCGAGCGCGCCGAAGGTGCCGACGGCGCGGATCGGCCGGCCGGTGTAGGAGGCGCCCGTCCCGGTGAGGTACTGGTGGGCGCCGACCACGCCCTGGACCAGCGCGGCGGCGACGAAGGAGCCGAGCACCAGCCGCCGGTCGGTGCGGTCGCGCAGCGAGCAGAGGACGGCGGCGGGCACCAGGACGAAGACCTGGGTGAGCCGGACGAAGCCGGTGAGGCTGGTGGCCGGGTCGATCGAGCCGACGGTGGCGACGGCGGCGGCGAGCACGATCACGCCGAACTGCACGGCGGCGGTCCGGCCGATCGCGGGGGTGCGGCCGCGCAGCAGCTCGACGGCGGTGACCGCGACCAGGGCCAGCGAGGCGAGGTCGGCGGCGGTGACGTGGACGGCGGCGGTGACGTCCTTCTCGCCGGTGGGCACGCAGACCAGCAGCACGGTGGCGGCCGCGAGCAGGCTGGGCCGGGCGGCGAGCGCCGCGACCGTCCGGTGTAACGCCCGGGCGGGCGTCGGGACGGGATCGAGGGTGAGGGCCACGCTGGTCAGCTTCCGTCCGGGTGGAGCATCAGGGCCGCGGTGCGGCACAGGATCTTGACGTCCTGCCAGAGGCTCCAGCTCTCGATGTAGCGGTTGTCGAAGCGGGCCCGGTCCTCGATGGAGGTGTCCCCGCGCAGGCCGTTGACCTGGGCGAGGCCGGTGAGGCCGACCGGGACGCGGTGGCGGTCCGCGTACTCGGGGTAGGCCTGGCTGAACCGCATGACGAAGTAGGGGCGCTCGGGGCGCGGGCCGACGAGGCTCATGTCGCCGCGCAGCACGTTCCACAGCTGCGGCAGCTCGTCCAGGGAGCTGCGGCGCATCAGCTTGCCGACGGCGCCCATCCGGTGGTCCTGGGAGATGTTCCAGCGGGTCGCCGACTCGTGCTCGTTGCTGGGGCGCAGGGTGCGGAACTTGAGGACGGTGAAGACCCGGCCGTCCAGCCCGGTGCGCTGCTGGCGGAAGAGCACGCCGGGGCCGGTGTCGAAGCGGACGGCGAGCGCGCACAGGGCGAGTACGGGGGCGAGGGCGAGCAGGCCGAGGCCGGCGGCGGTGACGTCCAGGGCGCGCTTGGCGGCCCAGCCGGGGCGGCGCATCGCCGGGCGGTCCACCTTCAGGCAGGGGAAGCCCCAGAGGTGGTCGCCGCCGGTCGAGTGGCCGTTCTCAAGGGAGCCGTACTCACGCAGCGCGGGCACCAGCCAGACCTGGCAGCCGAGCCGGGCGGCGTCGCGCAGGGCGGCGGCGGTCTCGGCCTCGTCGGCGGCGCCCGCGGTGGCGACGACGTGGTGGATCCGGTGGCGGCGGACCTCGCGCTCCAGCACCTCGCGGCCGCCGAGCACCGGCAGGTCGGTGTCGCCGGCCAGCAGCGGCGGGTCCGGGTCGAGGAAGCCGACCGGGCGCATGCCGTACTCGCCGCGCTCCCTGAGGGCCTCGGCGACCCGGCGGCCGAGCCGGCCGGCGCCGAGGACCAGTACGGGGCTGGGCCGGCTGCGGCGGATCCGGCGGACCAGGTGGAAGAGCAGCGTCCGGCCGCAGACGGCGAGCAGCAGCTGGGCGCCGAGCAGCGCGGTCAGCCGGGCCGGGGTGGCGGGGCCGGTGTCGGGCCAGCGGCCGTCCAGGCAGCCGGCCAGGGTGACGGCGAAGGCGGTGGCCACGACGGCCCGGACGGTCAGCGCGGGGAGCTCGTCGAGGACGGAGAGGGTGAGCCGGGCCCGGTAGAGGCCGCCGGCCAGGTTGAGCAGGAGCAGCAGCGGGAGCAGGGCGGCCACACCCAGCAGCGGATCGACCCGGACCGCCGGGTCGAGGGCCCGGTTGGCGAGCCCGGTGGCGGTGCACAGGGCGAAGGCGTCGACGGCGGCCAGGGTGACGGGCAGGGCGAGCCGGGAGCGGACCGGTCGGCGGTGGCGGCGGAGCGCCGGGGTGCTGCGGGTCTGTGCGGACCTGGCCGGGCGGTCGAGCAGTCCGGTGGCGGGCCGGCGCGGGCCGGACAGGGGCCGACCGGGCCGTGGCACGCTGTCGTGGTCAATGGTCATCAGCGCACGAACTCCCCTGCTGTGTGCCCGGGGTGACGGCGGCCCGGCACCGGTTGACCCGGGGCGGCCGTCCCGGCCCGGTGGGCGCGGTCCTGACTGCACCTGCTGCCGCTGGCGGCTTTCGGTTCTCTCGCGAATTCCCGGCGTGAAATCGAAATGAAGCAGGCAAAATCAGACAGTACCGAACGTGGCCCTGGATGCTGGAAGTTGACTTGCCATTTCATTCCAGCCGCCCATTAATAGGTATTTCCGATTTCACCCCTCGCCCACAAACCGGTTGAGGGTGCGAATACGACAGCTCCCAGCGGAGGGCATTCACGGCATGTGAAACGATCAGATCCGCTCTGGGACACGGGCACGGCGGCGTCCGGCCGCCGGCCCGGCGCCCAGCAGATCGCGGTAGAGCGCGTCCACCTGTTCGACCACCGATCGCACGTCATGGCGCGCCACGGCGTGCTCGCGCAGACGCGCACCGCGTCGCTCGCACTCGATCGGGTCGGACAATGCTTCGGCCATTCGGGTGGCGAGCGCGGCGGCGTCCTCGGGCGGCACGACCGCGCACTTCCGCTCGGTCGGAGGCAGACATTCACGGGCTCCGGGCACGTCCGTCAACAGGACCGGCCGGCCCGCCGCCATCGCCTCCAGCGGCGCCAGCGCCATCCCCTCCCAGCGCGAGGGCAGCACCACCAGATCGGCCGCCGCCAGCCACGGCCGCGGATCCGGCACCTCCCCGGCCAGCCGGATCCGGGACGGTTCGGCCGACTCCCGGACGGCGGCGGCCAGCCGGGCCTCCTCCGGACCGGTCCCGACCAGGGCCAGCCGGGCCTGCGGCACCAGCCGCAGCACCTCGGGCCACGCGTCGAGCAGCACGTCCTGGCCCTTCTGGCGGCAGAGCCGGCCCACGCAGACCGCCAGCGGGGCGTCGAGGTCGAGGCCGAGCGCGATCCGGGCGGCCCGGCGGTCGGCGGGCGCGTAGTGGCGCACGTCCACACCGTTGGGCACCACCGCCCAGTCGGCGTGCAGGCCCGCGGCGACGCCGTCGGCCCGCTCCTGGACGCTGACGCAGAGCAGGCGGTGCGCCCAGCGGGTCGCGTAGCGCTCCCAGCGCAGGGTGGCCGCGGCCAGCGCGCCGTCCACGGCGGCGAACGACCAGGCGTGCGGCTGGAACACGGTCGGCATCGCGCCCCGGATGGCCAGCCGGCCCGCCAGTCCGGCCTTGGCGCTGTGCAGGTGGACCATGTCGGGCGCGGCGGCGCGGACGATCCGGCGCAGCCGCCACGCCTCGGCGGCGACGGACGGGCCGGGCGAGCGGCGGGCGGGCCAGTCCTGGACCAGCGCCCCGGCGGCGGCGGCCTCCTCGGCCAGCCGGCCGCCGCGGGGACAGGCGACCAGGACCCGGTGGCCGGCCTCGCGCTGGCCGCGGACCAGGTCGACGACGACGCGGGCGACCCCGCCGTCGACGGGCTGTGAAATGTGAAGGATCGTCATATGCACGGCGGCGAGCCTAGGGTGGCTCCGCCGTGCCCGGGGGCCGTCGTCACCCGCAGGTGGCGGCCGTCCACCCGTACGGCTTGCTTGTCGTACGGGTGGGCGAGGCCGTCGAATCTTCTTGCTGGTCCGGCGCCCGGGGCGGCGGCCGGCGGCCCTCCCCGGCCGGCCCGGACGCGCCCGGTCTCAGCGGACCTCGGCCGCCAGGTTGGCCAGGATCTGGTCGTGGATCCGGTTCAGGCCCTTCGGCGCGAAGGTGCGCTCGAAGAAGCCGCCGATGCCGCCCGCACCCTGCCAGGTGGCCGAGACGGTGACCTTCGACCGGCCCTCACCGGCCGCGGCGACCGTCCAGGTGATCACCATGCTGGAGTTGGCGTCCTTCTCCACCAGCTGGTCCGGCGTCGGCGCCGAGACGGTGAACAGGCAGTCCCGCACCCGCTTCTCGGTGGCCTGGAGCCGCCAGTGCACCTGGGTGCCCGCGCCGGTGCCGCCGACCCGGACCTCGTACTCGCTGTACTGCGCCGGCAGCAGCTTGGGGCGGGTCACCTGGTAGTCGGCCAGCGCCTCGTAGACCCGCTCGGGGGCCGCGTCGTAGACCCGCTCGGTGGTGGCCTGTACCTGTCCCATGACCGTGCTCTCCTCGTCTGGTACGTCCGGTTTCACCGGCTAGCCAACCACAGCGCACGGCCCGGGACGGTGCAGGGGCTCGGGGTGGCACCGCGTCCCGGCCGGCCGGGGCGCGCCGGGCCGGGCTCAGGACAGGCGCAGGCCCCCGTCCGCTGCGCCCGCGCCTCGCCGAGGCGCAGCGCCAGTGCCGCGCCCACCAGCAGCAGCACGCAGAGCACGGCCAGCCGGCCTAGCCCGGGGGCGAGTTCGCCGAACCCCTCCCGCTCCAGCAGCGCGCCGCGGACCACGGCCAGGCTGCCGGTCAGCGGCAGCGCCGCGCCGAGCACCCGCAGCACCCCGGGCAGCGCGAAGACCGGCAGCCGGACCCCGGCGACGAACCACATCGGATCGTCCAGCACGGTGTAGACGAAGGTGGAGTCGCGCGAGAACACCATCAGACTGTTGAGCAGCGCGCCCCAGGCCACCGCGGGCAGCAGCAGGGCGAGGAGCACCACCGGGTAGACCCAGGGCCCCGCGACGTCCAGGCTGCCGAAGCCGAAGGCGGCGGCGCCCAGGAAGCAGGTGAGCAGCCAGGCGTTCTGCAGCAGTGCGCCGGCGCCGTTGGCCAGCATCAGGACCAGCCGGTCGGCGGGCGAGAGGAAGAGCAGCTCCAGCGTGCCGGTGGTGCGCTCGTAGGCGAAGTTCCACGCGGACTGGACGAGCGAGAAGAAGAACGCCCAGGCCAGCGCACCGGTCGCGAGGAAGCCGAGCAGCTTGGCCGGGTCGGCGGCGAGCGGCCAGCGGGCGGCGGCGGCCGAGCCGGCGGCGATCGGGTGCAGGGTGTAGTAGGTGGCGGCCAGTTGGAGCACCGGCCAGACCAGCATCGAGGCGAGCACCAGTGGCTGGCCGAAGAGCGTGCGGTGCTGCTTCAGCGCCTCCGCGGCGAACACCTTGCCGGCGTGCCGCAGCGGCCGGGTGGCGAGGCGGTCGCCGTCCGGGCGGGGCGGGCGACGGGTGCCCGGGCGGGGTGGCGGGAGGGTGCGGCCGACGGGGTGGGGCGGCCGGGCGCCGCGGTCGGCCGCGGCGAGCAGCAGCAGCTCGACGGAGGGCGGCGCGGGGTGCGCCGGCCCGGTCGACGGGCCGGTCACGCGGCCACCTCCGAGCGGGCGCCGGCGGGCGCCGGGGCGGTGTCGGTGAGCGCCAGGACGGCGTCCTCCAGGGTGGCCTCGGTGACCTCCAGGCCGCCGATCGACCCGCCGGCGGCGACGATCGCCCCCGCCAGCGGGCCGGCCACGTCCTCGGGATGGCGGACGGTGACCAGCAGGCCGCCCTGGCCGGTGGCCCCGAGCTCGGCGCGGACACCGAGGCGGAGCGCGAAGTCGGCCACGGCGGCCTCCAGTTCGGGAGAGGGGTTGGTGACGGTGACCCGGACGCTGCGGTGGCTGCCGGTCGCGGCCTTGAGCTCGGCCGGGCTGCCGGCGGCGAGGTGGCGCCCGCCGGAGATCACGTAGACGTGCCCGCACAGCTCCTCGACCTCGGTCAGGTAGTGCGAGGTGAGCAGCACGCCGCGCCCCTCGGCGGCGAGGGCGGCGACCACCCGGCGCAGGTCCCGGGCGATCGGCGCGTCCAGGCCGAGGGTGGGCTCGTCGAGCAGCAGGTAGGCCGGGTCGTTGATCAGGCCGCGGGCGATCGAGAGCCGCTGGGTCATGCCGCGCGAGTACCGCTCGACCGGGGTGTCGGCGGCTGCGGTGAGGCCGACCAGCTCCAGGAGTTCGCCGATCCGGGGGCGCAGAACCGCGCCGGGGACGTCGTAGAGGTGGCCGAAGTAGCGGAGGTTCTCGGCGCCGGTGAGCTTGCCGTAGACCATCCGCTCGCCGCCGGCGATCAGGTTGATCCGGCGCCGGGCCTCGCGGGCGTGCTCGACCAGGTCGAGGCCGTCCAGGGTGACGGTGCCGGAGGTGGGGCGGAGCAGGGTGGCGAGGATCTTGATGGTGGAGGTCTTGCCCGCGCCGTTGAGGCCGAGCAGTCCGGTGACCCGGCCGGCCGGGATCTCCAGGTCGAGGCCGTCGACGGCGGTCTTCACGGCGCGCGGGCCGAAGAGGCCCTTCTCCCGGCTGCGGAAGGTCTTGCGCAGGGCGGTGGTGCGGATCATGTCACTGGCTCCGGTTCGGGTGGTCCATGCGTCGGGGGCTCCGTTCGGAGGCGGTTCAGAAGCTCCGCTCGGCGGCCCTGCGCTCGGCGGCGGGCAGCAGCCGCAGACCGAGCAGCAGGTAGCCCAGGCTGAGGGCGAGGCAGGTCACCAGCCGCGCGGTGAGCTCGGTGAGCGGCTGCCCCCGGCCGAGCGCGCCGCGCAGCACGTCCATCGCGGAGGTGACGGGCAGCAGCTCGGCCAGCCACCGGGCGGGCACCGGCAGGTAGCTGTTGGGGAAGGTGATGCCGCAGAGCAGCGAGACGACGAGGAAGACGGTGTTCTGCGAGATGTGCGCCTCGCCGGCGACGATCATCAGCGCGCCGAGCAGCACCGCGACGGCGAACACGGCGGCGCTGAGCGCGAGCAGCCCGGCGAGGGCGGCGAGCGGGTGCCAGGCGGGCAGCGTGACGCCGAGCACCGCGGCGAACCCGCCGAGCAGGCCGACCTCGACGGCGGTGTTGAGCAGCGCGAACCCGGTGAAGCCGAGCAGGTAGGGCAGCCGCCCGGCGGGGGCGATCAGCAGTGCGCCCAGGGTGCCCTGGCGTTGCTCGGTGATCAGCGCCTTGCTGCTCCAGAGCAGCATCCGGACGGTGAACATGTAGCCGGCCGCGCCGATCGCGATGTAGCCGAGGTAGTCGGCGCCTCCGCTGCGGGCGGTGAAGTCCTCGGCCACCGAGCCGCCGCCGATGGCGTGCAGGCCCAGGTAGGACAGGCCGAGGGTGAAGACGCCGATCAGCAGACAGCCGACGGCGTAGGACCACGGGTAGGCCCGGAAGGTCATCGTCCAGGTGCGGCGCAGCGTCGCCCAGGCGACGGACATCTGCTCCCCCCATTCGTTCTCGTTCGTCCTCAGGCGCACTCGTTTCGCGTGAGTTTTCATCAGGAACTTACAAGTTCCCTTTCGGAACTCGCAAGGGGGTGCGAGGATGGACCGTCCTGGACGTGAGAGGAGCGACGGTGCTCAAAGAGGTACCCGCGCGGGATGCCACCTGCGCGATCGCCCAGTCGGCGGCCGTGATCGGCGACTGGTGGAGCATCCTGATCGTCCGCGAGTCGGCGCGCGGCCTGCTGCGCTTCGACGAGCTCCAGCACGAACTGGGCATCTCCCGGAAGGTCCTCACCGAGCGGCTCGGCCACCTGACCGAGGCCGGCGTGCTGGTCCGGGTGCCGTACCAGAGCGCCCCGGTGCGCCACGAGTACCGGCTCACCGAGGCAGGCCGGGCGCTGCTGCCGGTCCTGGTCGCGATGCAGGACTGGGCGGACCGCTGGCTGCTCGGCGACGGCGCGCTCTCCGGCTCGGCCGCGCCCGACAGCGCGGAGGCCGCCCGGCTGGCGGCGCTGCCCGGCACCCGGCTGCCGGCGCTCACCCTGCCCGCGCACACCGGCGGCGAGCTGGACCCGGTCGATCCGGCGGCCGGCGCCACCGTGCTGTTCTGCTACCCGGCCACCGGCCGCCCCGGGCCACTGCCGCCGGGCTGGGGCGACATCCCCGGCGCGGTCGGCTGCACGCTGGAGAACCGGCTCTTCCGCGAGGCGTACCCCGAGTTCCGCGCGGCCGGTCTGGCGCTGCGCGGGGTCTCCACCCAACGGCCCGACGAACAGCGGGAGTTCGCGGCGGCGGAGGAGATCCCCTTCCCCCTCCTGTCCGACCTGGACGTCCGGCTGGCGGCCGCCCTGCGGCTGCCCACCTTCCACGTCGGCCAGGGCCTGCGGCTGAAGCGGGCGGTGCTCGTGCTGGACCGCGCCCGGGTGGTGCGCCGGGTGGCCTTCCCGGTCACCGACATCCCCGCCGCCGTCCGGCAGGCGCTCGCGGACGCGCGCGAGGTGGCGCTGGAAAGCCGCTGAACGAGCCGGGCCCGCAAGCGCACGGGTTAGGGTGACGGATGTGCTCGATCAGGTGACAGCAGTGCGCTACGTCGATCCGCTGCGGGCCGGCGGCTCCGTCCCCGGCGTCGTGGAGACCGACGACCTCGGCACCTACGTGGTCAAGTTCATCGGTGCCGCGCAGGGCCGCAAGGCCCTGGTGGCCGAGGTGATCGTCGGTGAACTGGCCCGGCGGCTCGGCCTGCCGGTGCCGGAACTCCGGCTGGTCGACTTCGACCCGGCGGTCGCCGACGCCGAGCCCGACCCGGAGGTCCAGGACATCCTCCGGGCGAGCCGCGGACTCAACCTCGGGATGGACCTGCTGCCCGGCGCCCGCGACTTCAGGCCCGGCATGATCCCCGTCGGGCCGGCCGAGGCCGGCCGGGTGGTCTGGCTGGACGCGCTCACCGGCAACGTCGACCGCAGCGTGCACAACCCCAATCTGATGGTCTGGCACGGCAAGCTCTGGCTGATCGACAACGGCGCCGCGCTGGTCTTCCACCACCGCTGGTCCGGCGCCGCGGGCTCGGTGGGCAAGCGCTACGACCTGAGCGCCCACGCCCTCGGCGGCTACGCCCCCGACGTCGCGCTGGCCGACGACGAACTCGGGCCGCTGGTCACCCCCGCGCTGCTGGAGGAGGTCGTGGCGCTCGTCCCCGACGCGTGGCTGGCCGACGAGCCCGGCTTCGACTCGGTGGCGGCGGTGCGGCACGCCTACGTCGCCCACCTCGCCGCCCGTGCGGCGCGCTCCCGCGACTGGCTGCCGGACGGCTTCGCCACGCCCGAGCAGGTGCGCGAGGCCGAACGCCGGCGGGCCGCCGCCAGCCGGGCCGGCCGGCCGGCCTGGCTCCAGGAGGTGCCGGACCTGCACGGCAAGCCGGCGGTCGAGACGGTCTGGGACCACCACTTCGAGTGAGGGCCGGGGCGCCGCCGGTACCCGTGAGGGGTGGGGAGCGGGACCGAAGAACACCCACCCCCCCCCCCCGGGGAAGAAGCACCCCCCCCCCGGGCCGGGGGGGCGCCCC
>NZ_JBHWUI010000127.1:0-24482 GCF_042737525.1 Kitasatospora sp. NPDC059973
GCCCCGGGGAAACCCGGGGCCCCTCTCGCGTACTCGGCGCGGCCTCAGCCGCCGATCTGGATACCGGCCATCCGCTTCCACTCGTACGGGCCGGTCCTGACCTTCAGGCCCAGCTCGCCCTCGAAGCTGTCGTGCAGGGTGACCCCGGCCAGCTCGGCGGCCCGGCGGCCGACGGCGTAGCTCGGGGCGACCTGGTCGCCCCAGGCGCCGTCCGCGCCGACCACGACGATCCGGGTGGCGACGGTGCCCACGTACTCGACGACGCCGTCGGCGCTGCCGCCGTGCTGCTCGGCGAAGGCGGTCAGGTGCTTGGCGATGCGCTTGGCGCGGCGCTCGACGCGGGCGTCCGGCGCGGCGGGGGTGGCGGTCTCTGCGCTGCTCATGCCCGCATGCTACCGATCGGTAGCGGAGCTGGCGACGGGACCGGGCTGTGCACCGGACCACATACTGGAGCGGTGACCTTCCAAGGCTGGCCGGCCGAGGCCCTAGAGTTCTACGAGCACCTGGAGACCGACAACTCCAGGACCTTCTGGCAGTCCCACAAGGACCGGTACGAGCACGCCGTGCGGGAGCCGATGGAGCGACTGCTCGCCGAGCTGGAGCCCGGCTTCGGGCCGGGCAAGATCTTCCGCCCCAACCGGGACGTCCGGTTCAGCGCCGACAAGTCCCCGTACAAGACGCACATCGGCGCCCACCTGGAGAGCGGCGGCTACATCCAGCTCTCCGCCGACGGCCTGGCCTGCGGCAACGGGCTGTACCGGCTCGCCCCGGACCAGCTGGCGCGCTACCGGGCCGCCGTCGCCGAGGAGGTCGGCGGCGCCGAGCTGGAGCGGGTGATCGCCCGGGTCCGCGCGGCCGGGCCGGAGGTGGTCGGCCGGGACAGCCTCAGGTCCGCCCCGCGCGGCTACCCCCGGGACCACCCGCGGATCGAGCTGCTCCGCCACAAGGGGCTGGTCGCCTGGCAGGAGTGGCCGCCGGCGGCGTGGCTCGGCACCCGGGCCGCCCACGACCGGATCACCGGCTTCCTGCGGGCCTCCCAGCCGCTGCGGGACTGGCTCGACGACCGGGTGGGACCCTCCGAACTGCCCCCGCGCTGAGACGCGGAAGGGGCCCCGGTCCGAAGACCGGGGCCCCTTCTCCGCGTCGGCGGCTACTTCACGAACGGATCCACCGCGATCACCACGAACAGCAGCGTCAGATAGGTGATCGACCAGTGGAAGAGGCGCATCTCCTTGAGCTTCGCGCCGACCACCCCGGCCTTGGCCCGGGCGTACAGTCCGTGCGCCTCCTTCAGCCAGGCCGCGCCCAGCACGACCGCCGAGACGGGGTACAGCCAGCTGGTCTCCGCCAGCGGCCAGAGCGCCAGCGAGACGGCGACCATCACCCAGGAGTAGAGGACGATCTGCTTGGCGACCGCCAGGTTGCCCTTGACCACCGGGAGCATCGGCACGCCGGCCCGCTCGTAGTCCTCGCGCACCTTCATCGACAGCGGCCAGTAGTGCGGCGGCGTCCAGAAGAAGATGACCAGGAAGAGCACCAGCGCCGACCAGGACACCGAGCCGGTGACCGCCGCCCAGCCGACGAAGACCGGCATGCAGCCGGCGATCCCGCCCCAGACGATGTTCTGCGCGGTGCGCCGCTTCAGCCCCAGCGTGTAGACGAACACGTAGAACAGCAGGGCCGACAGCGCCAGCAGCGAGGAGAGCGCGTTGACCAGGAAGCCGAGCCAGAGCGTGGAGCCGACCGCCAGCGCGATGCCGAAGACCAGCGCCTCGCGCGGTGACACCATCCCGGTGACGAGCGGCCGCCGCTCGGTGCGCGACATCACCGCGTCGATGTCGCGGTCGATATACATGTTGAGGGCGTTGGCGCCACCGGCCGACAGGTAGCCGCCGATGACCACCTTGAGGACCAGCAGCGGATCCGGGACACCGCGCTGCGCCAGGAACATCACCGGGACGGTGGTGATCAGCAGCAGTTCGATGATCCGAGGCTTGGTCAGTGCGACGAATGCGCCGACACGGGCCCCGAACGGCCGGTGCGCAGGCGTCGCCCCGGTGACCCCGGCGGGACGGGATTCGACGGCGGTCACTAACACCCCAACTGAAGATGAATCTTCGCAGGCGTCCACCGGAACGATGTTCCCGAATCGTCCGCTCTGCGCGTACCACGCCACCTTAGACGCTCCATATCTCCCCACCGGCTCCGGGGTCCCCCGGGCGGGGCGGAACGCACACCCCTGGGTGAACCCCTGGGCGAACACACGAAGCCGACCTGCTGCGACACCTGTCCCCCGTCCCGGCCCCCGAACGGGCAGAGGCCGTGAAACCGGGAGAGGCTGGGACAAAAGAACCCTTCGAACCCTCGTGGGAATCGCCATACGGAAATGCCCGTTGTCTCAGCACGGAGGGTGATCCCCGACCCGGACGGTAGGCTCGCACCGAGAAGCGGGATCTACCCTCCGTGACCGGCACCACCCAGCGTCCGGCCCCATCGACGTGGCCGACCCGGTCCCCTTCACGGGGTCACTCTTCACAACGGAAGGAGCCCTGAGACAGGGTGAGCACGACGCCGACGAATGCATTCGAGTGGTCCGAGCTGGACGAGCGGACGGTCGACACCGCCCGCGTCCTGGCCATGGACGCGGTCCAGAAGGTCGGCAACGGACACCCCGGGACGGCCATGTCGCTGGCCCCGGCGGCGTACCTGATCTTCCAGCGCTTCCTGCGCCACGACCCGACCGACCCGGCCTGGGTGGGCCGCGACCGTTTCGTCCTCTCTCCCGGGCACACCAGCCTGACCCTCTACACGCAGCTCTACTTCTCGGGCTACGGCCTGGAGCTGGACGACCTCAAGGCGTTCCGGGTCGCGGGCAGCCGCACCCCGGGCCACCCCGAGCACGGTCACACCGCGGGTGTCGAGACCACCACCGGCCCGCTCGGCCAGGGCATCGGCAACGCCGTGGGCATGGCGATGGCCGCCCGCTTCGAGCGCGGTCTGTTCGACCCGGACGCCCCCGCCGGCGAGTCGCCGTTCGACCACACCATCTGGGCCATCGTCTCCGACGGCGACCTGGAGGAGGGCATCTCCGCCGAGGCCTCCTCGCTGGCCGGCCACCAGAAGCTGGGCAACCTGGTCGCGCTCTACGACGACAACCACATCTCGATCGAGGGCGACACCGAGACCGCCTTCTCCGAGGACGTGCTCAAGCGCTACGAGGCGTACGGCTGGCACGTGCAGCGGGTCGCCCCGAAGTCCAACGGCGACATCGACGTGGCCCTCGTGGCCGAGGCGCTGGCCGCGGCCAAGGCCGAGACCTCCCGCCCGTCGATCATCGCGATGCGCACCATCATCGCCTGGCCGGCCCCGGACGCGCAGAACACCGCCAAGGCGCACGGTTCCGCGCTCGGCGCCGCCGAGATCGCCGCCACCAAGAAGGTCCTGGGCTTCGACCCGGAGAAGACCTTCGAGGTCAGCGACAAGGTCATCGAGCACGCCCGCCAGGTGATCAAGCGCGGCAAGGCCGCCCGCGACGAGTGGCAGCGCTCCCTCGACGCCTGGCGCGCCGCCCACCCGCACCGCGCCGCCGAGTTCGACCGCATCCAGGCCGGCGAGCTCCCCGACGGCTGGAAGAAGGCCGTCCCGGTCTTCGCGGCCGGCAAGGACGTCGCCACCCGCAAGGCCTCCGGCGAGACCCTCAAGGCGCTCGGCGCGGTGATCCCGGAACTGTGGGGCGGCTCGGCCGACCTCGCGGAGTCCAACCTCACCACCATCGACGAGGACAGCTCCTTCCTCCCCGAGGGCAACCCGCTGAAGTCGGCCAGCCCCTACGGCCGGACGATCCACTTCGGCATCCGCGAGCACGCCATGGGCTCGACCATGAACGGCATCGCGCTGCACGGCGGGACCCGGGTCTTCGGCGGCACCTTCCTGGTCTTCGCCGACTACATGCGCCCGGCCGTCCGCCTGGCCGCGCTGATGAAGCTGCCGGTCACCTACGTCTGGACGCACGACTCGATCGGCCTCGGCGAGGACGGCCCGACCCACCAGCCCGTCGAGCACCTCGCCTCGCTGCGCGCCATCCCGGGCCTGTCGATGGTCCGCCCGGCCGACGCCAACGAGACGGCCGTCGCCTGGCGCACGATCGTCGAGCGGCACAGCAGCCACCCGGGCCCGGTCGGCCTGGCGCTCACCCGCCAGAACGTCCCGACCTTCGACCGCGAGGTCTTCGGCTCCGCCGAGGGCACCGCGAAGGGCGGCTACGTCCTGGCCGAGGCGTCGACCGGCGACCCGCAGCTGATCCTGCTCGCCACCGGCTCCGAGGTCCAGCTGGCCGTCCGGGCCCGCGAGGTCCTGGAGGCCGAGGGCGTCGCGACCCGCGTGGTCTCGCTGCCGTCCTTCGAGTGGTTCCAGGAGCAGGACCAGGCCTACCGCGACAGCGTGCTGCCGCCGTCGGTCCGGGCCCGCGTCTCGGTCGAGGCCGGCATCGCCCAGGGCTGGCGCGAGCTGGTCGGCGACCACGGCCGGATCGTCTCGCTGGAGCACTTCGGCGCCTCCGCCGACTACCAGGTGCTCTTCGAGGAGTTCGGTCTGACCGCCGAGCGGGTCGTCGCGGAGGCGCACAACGCCCTGCGCTCGCTCGAAGCCGTCAACCGCTAGTACCGCCTGGGCCGCGTGCCCGCCCGCACAGCGGGTACGCGGCCCGTCTGACGACCCCACAGACAGATGAAGACAGAAGAAGGACTGAGCACCATGACTGACGCACTGAAGCGCCTCAGCGACGAAGGCGTGGCGATCTGGCTGGACGACCTCAGCCGGAAGCGACTGAACACCGGCAACCTCGCCGAGCTGGTACAGAACAAGCACGTGGTGGGCGTCACCACCAACCCCACCATCTTCCAGAAGGCCATCGGCGGCGGGGACTCCTCCTACGACGGCCAGCTGCGCGACCTCGCCGTCCGCAAGGTCACCACCGACGAAGCCGTCCGCATGATCACCACCTCGGACGTCCGGGACGCCGCCGACGTGCTGCGCCCGGTCTACGACGCCTCCAACGGCCGCGACGGCCGGGTCTCCATCGAGGTCGACCCGCGGCTGGCCCACGAGACGGCCGCGACCGTCGCCGAGGCCAAGCAGCTCTGGTGGCTGGTCGACCGCCCGAACGTCTTCATCAAGATCCCCGCCACCAAGGCCGGCCTGCCCGCGATCGCCGAGGTCATCGGCAAGGGCATCAGCGTCAACGTCACGCTGATCTTCTCGCTGGAGCGCTACCGCGCGGTGATCGACGCCTTCCTGACCGGTCTGGAGGGCGCCAAGGCCAAGGGCCTGGACCTCTCGCAGATCGAGTCGGTCGCCTCCTTCTTCGTCTCCCGCGTGGACACCGAGATCGACAAGCGCCTCGACGAGGTCGGCGGCGACGCCAAGCAGCTGCGCTCCAAGGCCGCCCTGGCCAACGCCCGCCTGGCCTACCAGGCGTACGAGGAGGTCTTCGGCAGCGTCGACGGCAAGTCCGCCGGCAGCGACCGCTGGAAGGCCCTGGAGGCCGCCGGCGCCAAGCCGCAGCGCCCGCTCTGGGCCTCCACCGGCGTCAAGGACCCGGCCCTGCCGGACACCCTCTACGTCACCGAGCTGGTCGCCCCCGGCACCGTCAACACGATGCCCGAGGCCACCCTGGAGGCCACCGGCGACCACGGCGTGATCACCGGCGGCACCATCGTCCCCAACTACGCCGACGCCACCGAGGTGATGGCCGCCATCGCCGCCGCCGGCGTGGACTACGACGACGTGGTCCAGGTCCTGGAGGACGAGGGCGTCCAGAAGTTCGAGCAGTCCTGGAACGAGCTGCTCGACACCGTCACCGCCTCGCTCGCCTCGTTCGCCGACGAGAAGTGACCCCTGCTCACAGCCAGCGCACGAAAGCGGAGCACATCCAGTGAGCACTGATTTCCCTGAGTTGACGTCGGACTCGGACCCGAGCGACGCTCCCGCCGCTCCCGTCAACCCGCTTCGTGACCCCACCGACCGGCGGCTCCCGCGCATCGCGGGGCCGTCCGGCCTGGTCATCTTCGGGGTCACCGGCGACCTGTCCCGCAAGAAGCTCATGCCGGCCATCTACGACCTGGCCAACCGCGGCCTGCTGCCGCCGGGCTTCTCGCTCGTCGGCTTCGCCCGCCGCGAGTGGAAGGACGAGGACTTCGCCAAGGAGGTCCACGACGCGGTCAAGGAGCACGCCCGGACCCCGTTCCGCGAGGAGGTCTGGCAGCAGCTCGCCAAGGGCATGCGCTTCGTCCACGGCACCTTCGACGACGACGACGCCTTCGACAAGCTCCGGGCGACCATCGAGGAGCTCGACAAGGCCCAGGGCACCGGCGGCAACTTCGCGTTCTACCTCTCGGTACCGCCGAAGTTCTTCCCGACCGTCGTCCAGCAGCTGAAGAAGCACGGCCTGGCCGACCCGCCCCAGGGCTCCTGGCGGCGCGCCGTCATCGAGAAGCCCTTCGGCCACGACCTGGAGAGCGCCCAGGAGCTGAACCGGATCGTCCACGAGGTCTTCCCCCGTGACGAGGTCTTCCGGATCGACCACTACCTGGGCAAGGAGACCGTCCAGAACATCCTGGCGCTGCGCTTCGCGAACCAGATGTTCGAGCCGATCTGGAACCGGTCGTACGTCGACCACGTGCAGATCACCATGGCTGAGGACATCGGCATCGGCGGCCGGGCCGGCTACTACGACGGCATCGGCTCGGCCCGCGACGTCATCCAGAACCACCTGCTCCAGCTGATGGCGCTCACCGCCATCGAGGAGCCGGCCTCGTTCCACCCCAAGGCGCTGGTGGCCGAGAAGCTCAAGGTGCTCAGCGCCGTCAAGCTCCCGGCCGACCTGGGCAAGCACACCGTGCGCGGCCAGTACGCGGCCGGCTGGCAGGGCGGCGAGGAGGTGCTCGGCTACCTCGACGAGGACGGCATCAACCCGGACTCCAAGACCGACACCTACGCGGCCATCAAGCTGGAGATCAACAACCGCCGCTGGGCCGGGGTGCCGTTCTACCTGCGCACCGGCAAGCGGCTCGGCCGCCGGGTCACCGAGATCGCGGTGGTCTTCCAGCGCGCCCCGTACCTGCCGTTCGACTCCTACGCGACCGAGGAGCTGGGGCAGAACGCCCTGGTCATCCGGGTCCAGCCGGACGAGGGCGTGACGGTGCGGTTCGGCTCCAAGGTGCCGGGGACCTCCTTCGAGGTCCGGGACGTCACGATGGACTTCGCCTACGGCGAGTCCTTCACCGAGTCCAGCCCGGAGGCCTACGAGCGGCTCATCCTCGACGTGCTGCTCGGCGACGCCAACCTGTTCCCGCGCCACCAGGAGGTCGAACTCTCCTGGCAGATCCTCGACCCGATCGAGAAGTACTGGGACGACCACGGCAAGCCCGCCCAGTACCCGGCAGGGACCTGGGGTCCGGTCGAGGCCGACGAGATGCTCGCACGAGACGGCAGGAGCTGGCGCCGGCCATGAAGATCGACCTCACGGACACCACGTCCAGCAAGATCAACGCAGCCCTGATGGAGGCCCGCCGGGCCAGCGGCTCCACCGCCGCCGGCATGGTGCTCACCCTGGTGATCGTGACCGACGAGGGCAGCGCCTACGACGCCCTCAAGGCCGCCAACGACGCCTCCCGCGAGCACCCCTCGCGCACCCTGGCGGTCATCAAGCGCGCCGGGCGCTCGCCCCGGGCGCGCGCGGAGACCCGCCTGGACGCCGAGATCCTGGTCGGCACCGCCGCCGGCTCCGGCGAGACGGTCGTCCTGCGCATGCACGGCGAGCTCGCCGCGCACGCCCAGTCGGTCGTCCTGCCGCTGCTCCTGCCGGACGCCCCGGTGGTGGTCTGGTGGCCCGAGAATGCGCCGCTGCACCCGGCACAGGACCCGCTGGGCTCGATCGCCCAGCGCAGGATCACCGACGCCGTCACCGCCGAGTCGCCGGTGGGCCAGCTCGCCCAGCGGGCCCAGAGCTACACCCCGGGCGACACCGACCTGGCCTGGACCAGGATCACCGGCTGGCGCTCGATGCTGGCCGCCGCACTGGACCAGCGACCCTCCGAGGTCACCTCCGCGGTGGTCGAGGGCGAGTCGTACAACCCCAGCGTCGAGCTGCTCGGTCTCTGGCTGCACAACCGGCTGCACGTGCCAGTCGAGCGGGTCGTCACCGGCGGCCCGGGCATCACCGCGGTGCACCTGCGCACCAAGGACGGGGACATCACCCTGGACCGCCCGGACGGCCTGATGGGCACCCTGTCGATGCCCGGCTCGCCGGACCGCCAGGTGGCGCTCAAGCGTCGCGAGACGTCCGAGCTGATCGCGGAGGAGCTGCGCCGGCTCGACCCGGACGACATCTACGCGACGGCCGTCCGCACGCCGGTCGAGCGGCTGAGCCAGCCGGACAGCGCCGAGACCGAGGCGGCCGAGGAGGCCACCCGGGCGGTGGTCTCCGAGGCCGCGGTGGCCAACCCGACCCGGGTGACCGCCAAGGTCCAGGACGCGTCGGAGCCGGCCGGGGAGGCCGGCCCGGCGAAGAAGGCCCCGGCCAAGCGCACCGGCAAGAAGGCGTCCTCGTGACGGCGGCGACCCCGCAGCTGGTCGTCCACCGGGACAAGGAGCTGATGGCCCAGGCGGCCGCGGCCCGGCTGATCACCCGGATCGTGGACGCCCAGGCCGCCCGCGGCACCGCCTCGGTGGTGCTCACGGGCGGGCGCAACGGCAACGCGCTGCTCGCCGCCATCGCCGCCTCCCCCGCCCGGGACGCGGTCGACTGGGCCCGGCTGGACCTCTGGTGGGGCGACGAGCGCTTCGTCGCCGCCGACAACGCCGAGCGCAACGCCGTCCAGGCCCGGGCGGAACTGCTCGACGCCGTCTCGCTCGACCCGGCCCGGGTGCACGAGATGCCCGCCTCGGACGGCGTCGACGGCTCGGACGTCGAGGCCGCCGCGGCCCGGTACGCGGAGGAGCTGGCCAAGGCCGCCGGTCCGGGTGACCGCCTCGGCGTGCCCGCCTTCGACGTGCTGCTGCTCGGCGTCGGCCCGGACACCCATGTCGCCTCGCTCTTCCCCGAGCACCCGGGCGTCCGGGAGACCGGGCTGACGGTGGTCGGCGTGCGCGGTGCGCCCAAGCCCCCGCCGACCCGGATCTCGCTCACCCTCCCGGCCATCCGGGCGGCCCGCGAGGTCTGGCTGCTGGCGGCCGGCGAGGACAAGGCCGGCGCCGTGGCGCTGGCCCTGTCCGGCCCGGGCGAGCTCCAGGCGCCCGCCTCGGGCGCCCACGGACGGAGCCGGACCCTGTGGCTGCTGGACCGCGCGGCGGCGGCTCAGCTCCCGCCGCAGCTGTACCCGCCGGCCTCGGCCTGACCGCGTTCGGCCCGACGGCATGACGAAGGGCGCCACCGTTCTCCACGGTGGCGCCCTTCGGCGTCGGTCAGGTGCTCAGATCTCACCGCGCAGCTTGGCCAGCGCCTCGGCGAGGATCGCCTCGCCGTCGGCGTCGGTGCGCCGCTCACGGACGTAGGCGAGGTGGGTCTTATAGGGCTCGTTGCGCGAGGGGGCCGGCGGGTTGTGCTCGTCCTGGCCGGCCGGAAACCCGCACCGCGGGCAGTCCCAGGTGTCCGGGATGACCGCCTCCGCGGCGAAGCTGGGACGGGTCTCGTGCTTGTTGGCACACCAGAAGGAGATCCGGTTGCGGGGGGCGGATTCGCCGCGCTCCGCCTCGCCCATCGGGCCGGCTCCGACCCTGCTGCCACGGATGGCGTTGCCACTTGCCACGGTCTGACTCCCTGCGTGCTGGTGCGCCGACCCGCCGCGGTGCGCGTCGGTGGCTAAAGTCGTCCTAGTGTAAGCAGGAGTTAAGGATGCACCGTCACCGACTCCGCCCCGGACCGTTCCAGCATAGGCCGCGGGGCGACAGGGCGTCAGAGATACGTCAGCTCTTGTACTTGAGCACCAGGCCGAGCACGATGATGCACGCGAACCAGGCGAAACCCACGATGACCGTGATGCGGTCCAGGTTGCGCTCGGCCACGGCCGAGCCGCCGCCGGTGGACATCGCGCCGCCACCGAACATGTCGGACAGGCCGCCGCCCTTCCCCTTGTGCAGCAGCACCAGGAGGACCATCAGCAGGCTGAAGATGATCAGGGCAATCGAGAACCCGAGAACCACGGCGGGACCAACTCTCTCGTATCTTCGGCGAAGGGGCCGGGCCGCACGATGCGGTCCGGCCCCAAAGCCTACGTTGCTGCGGCGGCGTTAGCCTACTGCCTGGTCACGGTACCGCACGATCTTGACGAACTCGTCGGCGTCCAGGGAGGCACCGCCGATCAGGCCGCCGTCGACGTCCGGCTTGGCCATCAGGCCGGCCGCGCTGGAGGACTTGACCGAGCCGCCGTAGAGCACCCGGACCTTCTCGGCCAGCGGGGCGTCGTACAGCTCGGCGATCCGCTTGCGGATGGCCGAGCAGACCTCCTGGGCGTCCTCGGGGGTCGCCACCTCGCCGGTGCCGATCGCCCAGACCGGCTCGTAGGCGACCACGACGGACTCGGCCTGGTCGGCCGGGACGTCCTTCAGGGCGCCGTCGAGCTGGGCCAGGGTGTACTCGACGTGGGTGCCGGCCTTGCGGATCTCCAGCGGCTCGCCGATGCAGAGGATCGGGGTGACCCCGCTGCGGTAGGCGGCCTTGACCTTGGCGTTGACGATCTCCTCGTTCTCGCCGTGGTACTGGCGGCGCTCCGAGTGGCCGATCACCGCGTAGGTGCACTTCAGCTTCGACAGCATCGGGCCGGAGATCTCGCCGGTGTAGGCACCGGAGTCGTGCTGCGAGATGTCCTGCGAGCCGTACTTGATCTTCAGCTTGTCGCCGTCGACCAGGGTCTGCACCGAGCGCAGGTCGGTGAACGGCACCAGAACGGCGACCTCGACCGACTCGTAGTCCTTGTCGGCCAGCGCGAACGCCAGCTTCTGGGTGTGCTGGATGGCCTCAAGGTGGTTGAGGTTCATCTTCCAGTTGCCCGCCATCAGCGGGAGACGCTCAGTCATTGCCTCAGCCTTCCAGGGCGGCGAGACCGGGGAGCGTCTTGCCCTCCAGGTACTCAAGGCTGGCGCCACCGCCGGTCGAGATGTGCCCGAACTTCGTCTCGTCGAAGCCCAGGATGCGGACGGCCGCGGCGGAGTCGCCGCCACCGACCACGGTGAACGCGTCGCTGTCGAGCAGGGCCTGCGCGACGGCCTTGGTGCCCTCGGCGAAGGTCGGGTGCTCGAAGACACCGACCGGACCGTTCCAGAACACCGTCTTGGCGTCGGCCAGCTTCGCCGCGAACAGCTCCCGGGTCTTCGGGCCGATGTCCAGGCCCTCCTTGTCCGCGGGGATCTTGTCGGCGTCGACGACCGCGAAGTCCTCGACCGGCTTGTGGGTCTTGGTGTCGGGGAACGACCCGGAGACCGCGATGTCCACCGGCAGCACGAACTCGACGCCGTTCGCCTTCGCCCGCTCCAGGTAGTCCAGGACGACCGGGATCTGGTCCTTCTGCAGCAGCGAGATGCCGACCTCGTGCCCCAGGGCCGCGAGGAAGGTGTACGCCATGCCGCCGCCGATGAGGATGCGGTCGGCCTTGCCGAGCAGGTTCTCGATCACGCCGACCTTGTCGGACACCTTGGACCCGCCCAGGACGACCACGTACGGCCGCTCGACCTCCTCGGTGAGCCGCTTGAGCACGGCCACCTCGGCGGCGATCAGGTCGCCGACGGCGTGCGGCAGGCGGGCCGGCAGGTCGTACACCGAGGCGTGCTTGCGGTGCACGGCGCCGAAGCCGTCGCCGACGTACAGCTCGGCCAGCGCGGCCAGCTCGTCGGCGAAGGCGCCGCGCTCGGCGTCGTCCTTGCTGGTCTCACCGGCGTTGAAGCGCAGGTTCTCGAGCAGCGTGACCTCGCCGTCGGCCAGGGCGGCGACGGTGGCCTTCGCGCTCTCGCCCACGGTGTCGGTCGCGAACGAGACCGGCGTACCGAGGATCTCGCCGAGGCGGGCGGCCACCGGCGCGAGGGAGAACTGCGGGTCGGGCTCGCCCTTCGGGCGGCCGAGGTGGGAGGCGACGACGACCTTCGCACCGCGCTCGACGAGCTTGGCGATGGTCGGGGCGACGGCGCGGATCCGGCCGTCGTCGGTGATCGTGCCGTCGGACAGCGGGACGTTGAGGTCGGCGCGGACGAACACGCGCTTGCCGGCGACGTCGAGGTCTTCGATGGTCTTCACGGTCTTCGGTCTCCTGGGGAGATGGTTGCGCTGTTGGCAGCGGCACAACGGCGGGCCGCCTGGGAGTTGAGTTTCGAGGGTGCGCAGACGGAGGGCCCGGACGGCGTGCGGTGTCCGGGCCCTCCCCCCTACTTCACGTCAGCTCCCGCTGCGTCAGAGCTGGCCGCCGACGAGGGTGGTCAGGTTGACGAGGCGGTTCGAGTAGCCCCACTCGTTGTCGTACCAGCCGAAGACCTTGACCTGGTTGCCCTGGACCATGGTCATCAGCGAGTCGAAGATCGTGGAGAACGGCGAGTTCACGATGTCGGAGGAGACGATCGGGTCCTCGGTGTACTGCAGGATGCCCTTGAGGGAGCCCTCGGAGGCCTTCTGGAAGGCCGCGTTGACCTCCTCGACGGTGACGTCGCGCTCAAGGGTGACGACCAGGTCGGTGATCGAACCGGTCGGGACCGGGACGCGCAGCGAGGTGCCGTCCAGCTTGCCCTTCAGCTCCGGCAGGACCAGCGCGGTGGCCTTGGCGGCACCGGTGGACGTCGGGATGATGTTGAGGGCCGCGGCGCGGGCGCGACGCAGGTCCTTGTGCGGGAAGTCCAGGGTGACCTGGTCGTTGGTGTACGCGTGCACCGTGGTCATCAGACCCTTGACGATGCCGAAGTTCTCGTTGAGCACCTTCGCCAGCGGCGCCACGCAGTTGGTGGTGCAGGAGGCGTTGGAGATCACGTCGTGCTTGGCGGCGTCGTACTTCTCGTCGTTGACGCCCATCACGATGGTGACGTCCTCGTCGGTGGCGGGCGCCGAGATGATGACCTTCTTGGCACCGGCGGTGATGTGCTTCTTGGCCGCCTCGGCCTTGGTGAAGATGCCGGTGGACTCGATCACGATGTCCACGCCCAGCTCGCCCCAGGGGAGGTTGGCCGGGTCACGCTCGGCGATGACCTTGAAGGTCTTGCCGTCGACGGTGATGCTGTTCTCGGTGTGCGAGACCTCGCCCGGGAAGGTGCCCAGGATCGAGTCGTACTTGAGCAGGTGCGCCAGGGTCTTGGTGTCGGTCAGGTCGTTGACACCGACGATCTCGATGTCCGCGCCCTGAGCCTTGACCGCACGGAAGAAGTTGCGGCCGATGCGGCCGAATCCGTTGATGCCTACCCGGATCGTCACGAACCGATCTCCTCGTTAGGTACGCCGGAGCTATGCCGACGGGGTGGAATTTGGGAGGTCCCCGACCGCCTATGACCCTACCTCTCCAAGGCCTGGGAGGGCACATCAGGCCGGGTCGGACGCCTTGGCGTGGCGTGTCAAGAGGGTGCGAGCAGGGCTTCCGTCCTTGCCGTCGGGGGCAGTTGGTCGCGGCCCGCGCGGACCGGTCCGGAGCCCCCCGGCCGCACCGTCCGGACACGGCACAGCCGGTGCCCGGAATCCGGACACCGGCTGGTCTGCCGTCACTGGCTGTGATCGCTAGTTGAGCGCCATCTCGTCGGTCAGATTGGCCTCGGTGCTCGGCAGGCCGAGCTCGGAGGCGCGCTTGTCGGCCATCGCCAGCAGCCGGCGGATCCGGCCGGCCACCGCGTCCTTGGTCAGCGGCGGGTCGGCCAGGGCGCCCAACTCCTCCAGCGAGGCCTGCTTGTGCTGCATCCGCAGCTGGCCGGCGGCGGCCAGGTGGTCCGGCACCTCCTCGCCGAGGATCTCCAGCGCGCGCTGCACCCGGGCGCCGGCCGCGACCGCGGCCCGGGCCGAGCGGCGCAGGTTGGCGTCGTCGAAGTTGGCCAGGCGGTTGGCGGTGGCCCGGACCTCGCGCCGCATCCGCCGCTCCTCCCACGCCAGCACCGACTCGTGGGCGCCGAGGCGGGTCAGCAGCGCGCCGATGGCGTCGCCGTCCCGGATCACCACCCGGTCGACGCCGCGCACCTCGCGGGCCTTGGCCGGGATGCCGAGCCGGCGGGCCGCGCCGACCAGGGCGAGGGCCGCCTCGGAGCCGGGGCAGGTGATCTCCAGCGAGGAGGAGCGGCCGGGCTCGGTGAGCGAGCCGTGCGCCAGGAAGGCGCCCCGCCAGGCCGCCTCCGCGTCACAGGTCGCCCCGGAGACGACGGCCGGGGGCAGGCCCCGGATCGGCCGGCCGCGGCCGTCCACCAGACCGGTCTGCCGCGCCAGCAGCTCGCCGTCCTTGACCACCCGCACCACGTAGCGGCTGCCGCGCCGCAGACCGCCGGGCGCCATCACCACCAGGTCCGAGGAGTGTCCGAAGATCTCCAGGAGGTCCTTGCGCAGGCGTCGCGCTGCCGCCCCGGTGTCCAGCTCCGCCTCGATCACGATGCGGCCGCTCACGATGTGCAGCCCGCCCGCGAAACGCAGGATCGCCGAGACCTCCGCCTTGCGGCAGCAGGCCCGGGTGACCGGGAGCCGGCTGATTTCGTCCTTCACCGCTGGAGTCATCGCCATGGCCCGATCCTTCCATGTGTCCGGAAAATCCGGTCGTACGCGGCGGCCAAGAGCTCCGGGTCGTGTCGCGGCGTGCCGTCGGTACGGGCGACCCGGCCGAGCACCAGGGCCGCGCCCATCCGCTCCGCGGCCTTCTCCAGGCCGGCCAGGTCCGCCTGGCCGAAGGCGCCGCCGGTGACGGCGCGCTCGTCCACCAGGATCGCATCCACCGCGAGGGCGGGTGCGTGGTCGGCGATGACCTCCAGGTGGCGCTGCGGGGTGAAGCCCTCCGTCTCGCCGGGCTGGGGGGCCAGGTTCAGGGTGAGCAGCCGGCGCGCGCGGGTCTCGGTGAGCGCCTCGGCGAGCTCGGGGACGAGCAGGTGGGGCAGCACGCTGGTGAACCAGGAGCCGGGCCCGAGCACCACCCAGTCCGCCTCCCGGACGGCCGTGACGGCCTCCGGGACGGCCGGCGGCCCGTCCGGCAGCAGCCGGATGGACTGCACGGTGCCGGGCGTCACGGCGACGCTCGCCTGGCCCCGGACGGCGGACAGCTCGCCCGGGCTGGCCGGGTCGTGGCCGCGCACGACCGCCTCGATGTCCAGCGGTACCGCCGACATCGGCAGCACCCGGCCCTGGACGTTCAGCAGCCGGCCCACCCAGTCCAGGGCGGCGACCGGGTCCCCCAGCTTCTCCCAGAGCGCGACGATCAGCAGGTTGCCGACGGCGTGGCCGCCCAGGCCGCCGGAGCCCGTGAAGCGCTGCTGGATCACCTCGGACCAGGTCCGGCCCCAGTCGTCGTCGCCGCAGAGCGCGGCCAGCGCCTTGCGGAGGTCGCCCGGGGGCAGCACCCCGAGCTCCTCGCGCAGCCGGCCGCTGGAGCCGCCGTCGTCGGCGACGGTGACCACGGCGGTGAGGTCGGTGGTGAGCCGGCGGAGGGCGGAGAGCGAGGCCGAGAGCCCCTGACCGCCGCCGAGGGCGGCGATCCGGGGCGCCTGGTTGCCGCGGGGTGCCTGGTTGGTACGGGCCGGGCTGGTGCGGACCTGGCCGGTCCGCGGCCGGTTGGGCGACGCGCCGCGCGACGGGACCCCCGTCCGGTCGGCGGTCTTGTTCTGCAGCTGCCGCCCGGGCACGTATCCCGTCACACCTACCTCGCGTTCCTCTTGCCCGCCGCCGGCCTCCACCGGCGGCCCGGCAGGGGGTGAGGCGGCTACTCCCGTCCCATGTCACGGTGGACCAGCACCGTTTCGACGCCGTCCGCGATCAGACGCTTGGTCAGCCGCTCGGACATCGCGACACTGCGGTGCTTGCCACCGGTGCAGCCTACGGCAAGGGTCATGTAACGCTTCCCCTCGCGGCGGTACCCCTCGGTGATGATGCGCAGCAGCTCCGCGTAGCCGTTGAGGAACTCGTTGGCACCGGGCTGCTGGAACACGTAGTCGGCGACGTCGGCGTCGGTGCCCGTCCGGGCGCGGAGCTCCGGCACCCAGTGCGGATTCGGCAGGAAGCGGCAGTCCACCACGAGGTCGGCGTCGACCGGGAGGCCGTACTTGAAGCCGAAGGACATCACGGTGGCGCGCAGCTCGGGCTCGTCGTGGTCGGCGAACTGGGCGTCCAGCTTGGCCCGCAGCTGGTGCACGTTGAGGTTGGAGGTGTCGATCACCAGGTCGGCCTCGCCGCGCAGCTCGCGCAGGAGGTCGCGCTCCTGGGCGATGCCGTCCACGATCCGGCCGTCGGCCTGGAGCGGGTGCGGGCGGCGCACGCTCTCGAAGCGCCGGACCAGGGCGTCGTCGGAGGAGTCCAGGAAGACCACGCTCAGCCGGACGCCGCGCTTCTCCAGCTCGTCCAGCGAGGTGAGCAGGTCGTCGAAGAACTGGCGGCCGCGGACGTCGACCACGGCGCCGATCCGGGCGACGTTCCCCTGGGAACGGGCGCCGAGGTCGACCATGGTCGGGATGAGGGCCGGCGGCAGGTTGTCCACCACGAACCAGCCCAGGTCCTCCAGGCACTTGGCCGCCGTCGACCGGCCGGCTCCGGACATCCCGGAGATGATCACCAGCTCCGGCACGTTCTCGCCCGCGGCCAGTGGTCGGGCGGTGCCGCCATCGTCGGACATCGTCACTTCGGTTCCCCGCTCTCGGTGGTTCTGCTGTGGAGAACGCGCGCGGCACGGCCACGCTTCCCCTGCTCACTCGGGCGAGTGAACGCGGGGCGCGCCGGCTGACGGACGGCGTCGGCCGTCATGGCGTCTCCTGGAATGGTGCGGTCTGGGGTGCGGCGTCGGTCCCGGTGCCGGCCGCCGGGCCGGCCGGGACGGCGCCGTCATCGATGATCTCGCCGGTGGCGGTGTTCACGGCGGGTGTCGCGGATGGACGGGACGACAACGCCGCCGCAACAGTCTCCGCCGTCCGGCGTCCGATGCCGGGGACGGCGCAGAGTTCGTCGACGGTGGCCAGCCGGAGCTTCTTCAGCGAGCCGAAGTGCTTGAGCAGCGCCTGGCGGCGAGTCTCGCCGAGGCCGGGGACGGAGTCCAGCTCCCCGGCGGTGAGTCGCTTGGACCGCTTGCTGCGCTGGTAGGTGATGGCGAACCGGTGCGCCTCGTCGCGGACCCGCTGGAGCAGGTAGAGGCCCTCGCTGCTGCGCGGCAGGACCACCGGGTCGTCCTCGCCGGGCAGCCAGACCTCCTCCAGCCGCTTGGCCAGGCCGCAGAGGGCGACGTCGTCGATGCCGAGCTCGTCCAGGGCGCGCTTGGCGGCGGCGACCTGCGGCTGGCCGCCGTCGACGACCAGCAGCTGCGGCGGGTAGGCGAAGCGGCGCGGGCGGCCGGTCTCCGGGTCCACCGGGCCGACCACGACCTCCGGGCCGTCGGGGTCGTCGGACCCGCGGGCGGCGCCGTGCGGCCCGGGTGCGCCGGCCTCCGCGGGCGCGCCGGGGTCGTCCGCCTCGGGAACGGCCCACTCCCCGGTCTGCTCGCGCTCCTGGAGGTAGCGGCGGAACCGGCGTCCGATCACCTCGTGCATCGAGCGGACGTCGTCCTGGCCCTCGAAGCCCTTGATCTGGAACCGGCGGTACTCGCTCTTGCGGGCCAGGCCGTCCTCGAAGACCACCATCGAGGCGACCACGTCCTCGCCCTGGAGGTGCGAGATGTCGAAGCACTCGATCCGCAGCGGGACGGAGTCCAGCTCCAGCGCGTCGGCGATCTCCTGGAGGGCGCGGCTGCGGGTGGTGAGGTCGGAGGCGCGCTTGGTCTTGTGCAGCGCCAGCGCCTGCTGGGCGTTCCGCTGCACGGTGGCCATCAGGTCCTTCTTGTCGCCGCGCTGCGGGATCCGCAGGTCGACCTGGCTGCCGCGCAGGCCGGTCAGCCACTCCCGGACCGGTTCGGCGGGCTCCGGCAGCGCGGGCACCAGCACCTCGCGCGGCACGGCGCCGTCGCCGCCGCCGTAGAGCTGCTGCAGGGCGTGCTCGACCAGGGCCGCGGTGTCGACGTCCTCGACCTTGTCGGTGACCCAGCCGCGCTGGCCGCGGACCCGGCCGCCGCGGACGTGGAAGATCTGGACGGACGCCTCCAGCTCGTCCTCGGCGAGGGCGAGCAGGTCGGCGTCGGTGGCGTCGGCGAGGACGATGGCGTTCTTCTCCATCGCGCGCTTCAGCGCCCCGATGTCGTCCCGCAGCCGGCCCGCCTTCTCGTACTCCAGGTCGGCGGCGGCCTCCCGCATCTGCTCTTCCAGCCGGCGCAGGTAGTTGCCGGTGCGGCCGGCCATGAAGTCGCAGAAGTCCTCGGCCAGCTCGCGGTGTTCCTCGGCCGAGACCTTGCCGACGCAGGGCGCGGCGCACTTGCCGATGTAGCCGAGCAGACAGGGCCGGCCGACCTGGCGGGCCCGCTTGAAGACGCCGTTGGAGCAGGTGCGGACGGGGAAGACGCGCAGCAGCAGGTCGACCGTCTCGCGGATCGCCCAGGCGTGCCCGTAGGGGCCGAAGTAGCGCACGCCCTTCTTGTGCGCCCCGCGCATCACCTGGACCCGCGGGTACTCCTCGTTGAGGGTGACCGCGAGCTCCGGATAGCTCTTGTCGTCGCGGTACTTGACGTTGAAGCGGGGATCGAACTCCTTGATCCAGGAGTACTCCAGCTGGAGCGCCTCGACCTCGGTCGCGACGACCGTCCACTCCACCGAGGCGGCCGTGGTGACCATCGTCGCGGTCCGCGGGTGCAGCCCGGCGAGGTCCTGGAAGTAGGACGACAGCCGGGGCCGCAGGCTCTTGGCCTTGCCGACGTAGATGACCCGCCCGTGGGCGTCGCGGAACTTGTAGACGCCCGGCGAGGTCGGGATCGCGCCCGGTGCGGGGCGGTAGGTGGACGGGTCAGCCATGGGTCCACCGTACCGAGTCGGGCCGGGGCTGCGGAGGGGAGATCAACTGGTTCAGCTCGGGGTCACCTTGAGGTTGCCGCCCTCGACCGCCACGGAGTAGGCGGGGAGCGGGGTGGGCGCCGGTCCGTCCAGCACCGCGCCGTCGGTGATGGCGAACATGCTGCCGTGACAGGGGCATTGGATCTTCTGGTTCTTGACCTGGTCGACGATGCAGCCGGCGTGGGTGCACGTGGCGCTGAACGCCTTGTACTCGCCGGCGTTGGGCTGGGTCACCACGATCTTCTTGTCCCGGTAGACGGTGCCGCCGCCGACCGGCACGGCGGTGGCCGGGCCGACGTCCACCGGGGTCTTGGGCCCGGAGGACGTGGAGGTGGACGAGGACGACGAGGAGCAGCCGGCGACCGCCAGCGTGCCGCCGCCTGCGGCGAGGACGGCCGCGGCACCGCAGAGCAGGGTGCGGCGGGAGGTGGCGGGGTTCTCGCCCAGCGGGCTCTCGGGGGCCTCGGACATGTGGTTCGCTCCTGGAGTCGCTGCGGTTCGCCGCGGGTCCCCCGCGGCGCCGGTCGGCGGTGATTCTATGCGGCCCTTACCCGGCCGCCCCCCGAACGGGGGTCGGCCGGGCCGGTGTCGTGCCGCCGACCTCGCGGCGCTACTTCTTCTTGGCGACCGCCCGCTTGCGCGGGGCCTTCACCGGCGCCGGGGCGTCGGTGAACTCGCCCGGGAGGATGTCCCGGAGGAACTTGCCGGTGTGGCTCTCGGAGACCGCCGCGATCTGCTCCGGCGTGCCCTCGGCCACCACCATGCCGCCGCCGGAGCCGCCCTCGGGGCCCATGTCGACGATCCAGTCGGCGGTCTTGATCACATCGAGGTTGTGCTCGATGACGATCACCGTGTTGCCCTTCTCCACCAGACCCGAGAGCACCTTGATCAGCTTGCTGATGTCCTCGAAGTGCAGACCGGTGGTGGGCTCGTCCAGCACGTAGACCGTCCGCCCGGTGGAGCGCTTCTGCAGTTCGGAGGCGAGCTTGACGCGCTGCGCCTCACCACCGGAGAGGGTCGGCGCGGACTGGCCGAGCCGGACGTAGCCGAGGCCGACGTCGTTGAGCGTCCGCAGGTGCCGGGCGATCGCCGGGACGGCCTCGAAGAAGTCCATCGCCTCCTCGATCGGCATGTCCAGGACCTCGGCGATGGACTTGCCCTTGAAGTGGACCTCCAGCGTCTCCCGGTTGTACCGGGCGCCGTGGCAGACCTCGCACGGCACGTAGACGTCCGGCAGGAAGTTCATCTCGATCTTGATGGTGCCGTCGCCGGAGCAGTTCTCGCAGCGGCCGCCCTTGACGTTGAACGAGAACCGGCCGGGCAGGTAGCCGCGGACCTTGGCCTCCTGCGTCTCGGCGAAGAGCCGCCGGACGTGGTCGAACACGCCGGTGTAGGTGGCCGGGTTGGAGCGCGGGGTGCGGCCGATCGGCGACTGGTCGACGTGCACGACCTTGTCCACCTGGTCGGTGCCGGTGATCCGGGTGTGCCGGCCCGGCACGCTGCGGGCGCCGTTCAGCTCCCGGGCGAGGTGGGTGTAGAGGATGTCGTTGACCAGCGTCGACTTGCCGGAGCCGGAGACCCCGGTGATCGCGGTGAACGTCCCGAGCGGGAAGCCGACCGTGACGTCCTTGAGGTTGTGCTCGCGGGCGCCGTGGACGGTCAGCTGGCGCTTCTTGTCCCGCTCGCGGCGGGTGGCCGGGATCGGGATGGACCGCTTGCCGGAGAGGTACTGGCCGGTCAGCGACTCCTTGTTGGCGAGCAGCTGCTTGAGCGAGCCGGAGTGCACCACCTTGCCGCCGTGCTCACCGGCGCCCGGGCCGATGTCGACCACCCAGTCGGCCATCTTGATGGTGTCCTCGTCGTGCTCGACGACGATCAGGGTGTTGCCGATGTCCCGCAGCCGGACCAGGGTCTCGATCAGCCGGTGGTTGTCCCGCTGGTGCAGGCCGATCGAGGGCTCGTCCAGCACGTAGAGCACGCCGACCAGGCCGGAGCCGATCTGGGTGGCGAGCCGGATCCGCTGGGCCTCGCCGCCGGACAGGGTGCCGGCCGCGCGGTTCAGCGAGAGGTAGTCCAGGCCGACGTCGACCAGGAACCGCAGCCGCTCGTTGACCTCCTTCAGGACGCGCTCGGCGATCCGCTTGTCCCGCGCGTTGAGCTTCATCGCGCCGAGGAAGTCCGAGCAGTCGCTGATCGACATCGCCGAGACGTCCGCGATGGACCGGCCCTCGACGGTGACGGCCAGCACGACCGGCTTGAGCCGGGTGCCCCGGCAGGTCGGGCAGGGCACCTCGCGCATGTAGCCCTCGAAGCGCTCGCGGCTGCTGTCGCTCTCCGCCTCGGTGTGCCGGCGCTGGATGAACGGCACCGCGCCCTCGAAGCCCGTGGTGTAGGAGCGGTCCCGGCCGTAGCGGTTGCGGTAGCGCACCTCGACCTGGTGCTTGTGCCCGTACAGCAGCGCCTTCCTGGCGCGGGCCGGCAGCCCGGCCCAGGGGAGGTCCGTCCGGAAGCCCAGCTCGCCGGCGAGGGCGTCGATCAGGCGCTGGAAGTACTCCTTGGTGTGGCCGCCGGACCACGGGTGGATGGCCCCCTCGTCCAGCGACTTCTCCTCGTCGGGGACGACCAGCTCCGGGTCGACCTCCATCCGGTTGCCCAGGCCGGAGCAGTCCGGGCAGGCGCCGAACGGCGAGTTGAAGGAGAACGAGCGCGGCTCCAGCTCCTCGAACGACACGTCGTCGTACGGGCAGTAGAGGTGCTCGGAGTACATCCGCTCGCGCTCCGGGTCGCCCTCCGGGAGGTCGACGAAGTCGAGCACGACCATGCCGCCGCCGAGCCGCAGGGCCGTCTCCACCGAGTCGGTCAGCCGGCGCTTGGCGCTGCTCTTCACGGTGAGGCGGTCGATGACCACCTCGATGGTGTGCTTCTCCTGCTTCTTGAGCTTGGGCGGCTCGGCGAGCTGGACCGTCTCGCCGTCCACCCGGGCCCGGGCGTAGCCCTTGGACTGGAGGTCGGCGAAGAGGTCGACGAACTCGCCCTTGCGCTCGCGCACCACCGGGCTGAGCACCTGGAACCGGGTGCCCTCGGTGAGCTCCAGCACCTTGTCCACAATCGCCTGCGGGGACTGCTTGGCGATCGGGCGGCCGCAGTGCGGGCAGTGCGGCTTGCCGATCCGCGCGAACAGCAGGCGCAGGTAGTCGTAGACCTCGGTGATGGTGCCGACGGTCGAGCGCGGGTTCCGGTTGGTGGACTTCTGGTCGATCGAGACGGCCGGGGAGAGGCCTTCGATGAAGTCGACGTCGGGCTTGTCCATCTGCCCGAGGAACTGACGGGCGTAGGAGGACAACGACTCGACGTATCGGCGCTGGCCCTCGGCGAAGATCGTGTCGAAGGCGAGCGAGGACTTGCCGGAGCCGGAGAGGCCCGTGAAGACGATGAGGGAGTCGCGGGGCAGGTCGAGCGAGACGTTCTTGAGGTTGTGCTCGCGAGCACCGCGGACGATGAGGCGGTCGGCCACTGCTTCTGGCGCCTTTCTCCGGGGCGAGATGGCTTTGCGTGAGAGGTGTACTTCTTCCAGGATGCGCCTGCCAGCCTATAGCTCAGGCGTTCGATTCTCGACCTTGTCCAGCGGAGTCCACCCGATCGAGTGAGAGACCTGCTCGACGTTGACCGGGCCTGTTCGAGAAAAGCCCTGCTCAGCCGTGACATCGGAGATAGCGTCACCCTCGTCAACGAGCGAGTGCCCGTGCGGGCAACGCTGCCGACCACTCCGACGGAGGCCGCCACCGATGACCGACCCCCAGACCGCCGCCGACCTCGCCGACGAGCGGCTCCGGCTGGTCGCCACCAGCACCGGGCACCTGCTGCACACCGTGGCCGGACTGAAGCCCGAGGCCCTCGCGGAGCCCTCCGCCCTGCCGGGCTGGACTCGCGGCCACGTGCTGGCCCACCTGGCCCGCAACGCGGACTCGCTGGTCAATCTGCTCGACGGCGCCCGGACCGCCACCGACATCCCGCAGTACCCCAGCGACGAGGCCCGTGACCAGGGCATCGAGGACGGCGCCGGCCGCCCGCTCGACGTCCAGCTCGACGACCTGCGCGACTCCGACGAGCGGTTCACCGCGGCCGCCGGTGCGCTGCAGCCCGGGGCCTGGACGGCCTCGGTGCGCCACCGCACCGGCTACGTCTTCCCGGCCGCCGACATCCCGTGGAAGCGGCTGATGGAGGTCGAGTACCACCACGTCGACCTGGCCGCCGGCTACTCCCCCGCGCACTGGCCGGAGCTCTTCGCGGTGGCCGAGTTCCGGCGCCTGTCCGACCGACTGGCGGGCGCCGGGGGCCTGCCCGCGGTCGAGCTGGTCGCCGACGACACCGAGGACCGGGCCGTGATCGGCACCGCCGGCGAGGGGCCCGGGCTGACCGCCGAGGGCCCGGTGCGGGCGCTCGCCGCCTGGCTCTCCGGCCGCTCCGACGGCGACGGCCTGCAGGTCCACCGCGGCGGCGACCAGCTCGCCGACGGCCGCGCCGCGCTGCCCACGCTCCCGCCGCTGGGCTGACGCGGGGCGGGCACCCGCACCGGGGCCGGGCCCCGGCGCGGGAAGATCCACAAGACGCGGCCCGGCCGCGCGACGATGCTGGCAGCAGGGGCGATGCCGACGGCGGCCCCGGAACGACGAGGAGCGGACGGATGACGTACCACGGAGCGGTCAAGGTCGGCGGGCCGCCGGACGTGCGCGAGCTGGCCCACCTGATCATCACCAAGGCGGCCGTCGGCCCGTACGACAACAACGCCTACCTGCTGCGCTGCCGGGCCACCGACGAGCAGCTGCTGATCGACGCCGCCGCCGACGCGCCGGTGCTGCTGGAGACGGTCGGTGCCGAGCTGACCACCGTGGTCACCACGCACCGCCACCACGACCACTGGGGCGCGCTCGCCGAGGTGGTCGCGGCGACCGGCGCCCGCACCGCCGCCGGGCGGTACGACGCCGAGGGCATCGACGTCCCGACCGAGCTGCTGCTGGAGGACGGCGAGCCGCTGCGGTTCGGGCAGATCGAGCTGACCGTCCGGCACCTGGTCGGGCACACCCCCGGCGCCATCGTGCTGGTCTACGACGACCCCCAGGGCCACCCGCACGTCTTCACCGGCGACTGCCTCTTCCCCGGCGGCGTCGGGAACACCTGGGACGACAGGGCCGCCTTCGAGAGCCTCTACCGGGACGTCAACGAGAAGATCTTCGACGTGCTGCCGGACGAGGCCTGGGTGTACCCCGGCCACGGCAAGGACACCACCCTCGGCGCCGAGCGCCCGCACCTCCAGGAGTGGCGCGAGCGCGGCTGGTAGCCCCGGTACGACGAACGGCGGGCCCGCGACCACTGCTCGGTCG
>NZ_JBHWUI010000128.1:0-24398 GCF_042737525.1 Kitasatospora sp. NPDC059973
GTGCCGGTGCCGGGGCGGGCGCGGCCGGGCCGCCGCCCGCCGCCGGAGCGCCCGCCCCGTCCGGTGCTCCGCCCGCCTGGACGGGTGCCGGACCGGCGGCCGGACCAGGGCCCGGACCGGCGGCCGGAGCCGCCGCGGAGTCCGTCTGCACGTACCAGGACGGGGGAGTGTAGTCGGGCGCGTCGGACCAGTCGTCGTCGTCCTCCGCCGCGTTGTCGCCGACGTAGACGCCGTCCCGATCGCTGCTCACCTAGGGCTCCCTCGTGTTCGCCGCCGCTCGTCGCGGTGCCGTTGCCGCATCAAAGACTAGGCCGTGCACCACCCCCCGTTGAAGGCGGAGTCTCATCTCGCCCGGGGCGCGATCGGGTCCCGGCAGGTCAGTCCATGCGTCGTGCCCCGCCCAGGACCTGCTGCTCGGCCTGCCCGGCGACGGTCCGTACGTACTGGCGGCGCATCCGGGTCGTCCAGAGCGTCATGTCGTCCCCGAGGGTGGGCAGCGCGGCGATGTCCTGCGGGCCGAGCGAGAGCACCCGGCCGATCAGCTCGGCCTCCTGCGGCGAGACCCGCTGCACGCCGACCAGGTCGGCGGCGTTCAGCACCCGGGCCGCGTTCGGGCCCAGGTAGGGCAGCAGGGTCAGGGTGGTCTGCCAGGGCGCGGCGGAGAGCCGGCTGCGCGGCGGGCGGGCGCCGAGGTCGCGCACCACGAGCACCGGCGAGGTCACCGAGGCACCCTGCGGGCCGAGCCGGCCGACCTGGTGGACGGTCACGCACGGCTGGCCGCCGCCCGCGGCCTGCGCCATCGGTCCCCACAGCTGCCCGCGCGCGGTCTCGACGGCGATCCGGGCGCCGGTGGCGGCCGCCCGCAGCGCGATGACCTGGGCCGTCCAGACGCCGCCGACCAGGACCAGGTCGTAGGCGCTGGGCCGGAAGAGGCCGAGCACGGCGGGCTGCTTCTGGACGTCCTCGCCGATCAGCACGCCGTCGTCGCCGACCGGGAAGGAGAGCGCGCCGAGGTCCTCGGTGGTCAGCACGTGCTTCTCGCGGCGCGGGCCGCGCAGTCCGAAGCCGGGCAGGATCCGCGGCCGGACCCGGGGCTGCTCGGTGGAACCGGGCTGCGGGCCGGGCGTCGGGTAGGTCTGGTACGCCATCAGGAAGCACCTCCCAGGGGCAGGGTGGCGAGCATGCCGGGGGCCTGCTCCAGGTCGAGTCGGGCGAGGCCGAGGCCGGTGCTCTGCGCCCGGGCCTCCACCAGTCGTCCGACCTGGACGACCTCGCTCTCGCTGCGCCCGGTCACCCGGACGTGGCCGCTGATCGCCACCGAACCGCCGGTGCCGTGACCGGCGGTCAGGCTGAAGGTGCTGGCCAGGGCGGGCGAGCCGGTGATCAGGTTGACGAGGTCCGGCGCGGCGATCCGGCCGGGGGCGCCGCCGGGGCGGCTGAGCTGCGGCCACCGGGAGATCCAGTAGGTGCTGTGCCAGCGGTCGTCGATCCGCCAGAAGCGGTTGCTCTCCTGGGTGCGGCGGCCGCTGCCGCCACCGCTGCCGGTCCCCTGACGGCCGGCCACGGCGAGCGGGTTGGCGCAGGTGGAGATGGCCAGGGCGGCGATCAGCTCGCGCTCGTCCAGCACGGTGGCGTTGAAGCCGGCGCTGTTGAGCCGGCCGGCGAGCTGGTCGGTGACCCGCTGCAGGGCCTTGCGGGCGCCCTCCTCGCCGCCGCCGCGGGCGCGGACGGCGGTGGCCGCGCGCTCCGGGTCGAGCTTGAGCGCCACCCAGGTCAGCCGCAGGCCGGGGGTGGCGGTGCCGTCGGGCAGCTCCTGGTAGGCGCGGGCGGCCAGCGACTGCTCGGGCAGGTGCGGGGCCGGCGCCGGCTGGGTGTGCTGGACGATCTGGACCGACTCCAGCGTGATGTCGTCCACCCGCAGCGCCGAGCAGATCACGTCCAGCGGCAGCGGCAGCGCGGTGCGCACCGGCCGCAGCGGCTGGTCCTTGGCCTGGACGAGCAGCACCGAGCTGAGGAAGGTGCCGTCGCCGACCATGCCGGTCTCCCGGCGCATCGGCCGGCCGCCGAAGTCGGTCTCGGTGGCGTGGGTGCAGGTGCGCAGGGCGGGTTCCAGCTCCAGCGCGGGGGCGATGGCCGGGTCGGTGCCGACCGGCGGGATGTTCGTCCGGGCCTGCTTGCGACGGGCCTTCAGGGCGGCGCGCACCCGCAGCGCCTCGGGGATGGTGCGTCCGCGCAGCGGGATGACCGCGAGGACGACCAGCGCCAGCGCGACGGCGCCGAAGCCGCCGGCCACCGGCTTGCTGATCGTCCAGCCGACCGCCACGAGTGCCACCGCGACCTCGACCAGCACGAGTTGCTGGAGCCTCAGCCGGCCGCCGAGCAGCCCGGGCCTGGGGTGGACGCGGACCGGTACGGGGGCCGTCGGCCCGACGGCGGCCGCGGGTTCGGCGACCTGGCCCCGTTCGGGCCGGGCCCGTCGGCCGGAGCGGCGCGATCCCCTGCCCTCGTCGGTGCTGCGGCGCCCTGGAGCGGTCTGGCTTGGCATCCCCCGAGTGACCCTCTCTGAATCAGTTGTCGCGGCCCGGTTGGCCGGTTCGCGAACCGTACCCGTACCGTACTCACCGTCTGCTGCCGCATCGTAGAGGGTTCGAAGCCGCTCTCGCCCGGCGGGTGCGGACCACGGGGTATGTCGGTCAGACAGGGGAGACGACGAGCATGGCATCACGCCGGGACGAGCTGAACGCCTACACCTTCGCGCGGAAGCGAACGGTCGGCGCGTTCCTGCTGCCCAACGGGGGCGGCAGCGACGAGGACGCGCCGCGGCCGGTGAAGGCGATCCTGCCGAGCGTCATCGTGGGCGCTCTGGTGGTCGGCGCGTTCGGGGTCTGGGGGGTGTTCAAGCCGAGCGCCCCGGTGGGCTGGGACAGCGGCAAGAACATCGTGCAGGGCAAGAAGAGCACCACCCGGTACGTGGTGCTGACCGATCCGGACGGCAAGACCAAGCGGCTGCACCAGGTGCTGAACATGTCCTCGGCGCGGCTGGTGCTGCCGGTGGACGCGAAGGTGGTGGTGGTCGCCGACGAGGTGCTCGACAAGTACCCGAGCCACGGCCCGACCATCGGCATCCCGAACGCGCCGGACCGGCTGCCGACCAAGGAGAACGCGAGCAAGCCGATGAAGTGGTCGGTCTGCGACAGTCCCGGTCCGGACGACAAGCAGGAGACGGCCAATCAGGCGCTGTTCCTCGCGGGCGGTGCCGACGCCAAGACGCTGGCCGCCAAGGACCGGGTGCTGGACACCGACCAGGCGCTGCTGGTGAAGGAGATCGACGACCAGCAGGTCGCCGCGCAGCCCGGCCCGGGCCAACCGCCGATCGACCAGAGCAAGTTGAACCTCTACCTGATCGACTCGCAGGGCCGCAAGCACGCCATCGGGGGGACGCAGACCTCCGAGAGCGACAAGAAGCAGCTGGTGGCGGCGATCTTCGGGGCGAGCGCGAAGCCGCAGCCGGTGAAGAGGGAGTGGATGGACACCCTGGTCACCGGCTCGGTGATCCAGTTCCCCAAGATCGACGGGCTGGTCCCGGACGTCAAGGGCCCCAACTCCTCGGTGGCGCTGCAGAAGCCGGAGGACCGCAAGATCGGTCGGCTGGTCCGGTACGGCGACCGGAACTTCGTGGTGGGCAAGGACCAGCTGTTCGTGGTCACCCAGCTCCAGGCCGAGCTGATCCGGCAGAACCCCGCGTGGCAGGGGCTCTACAACCAGGACGCCGACCGGACGCCGCGGATCGACGAGCTGATGCCGGCCGACTACGCCGCCTTCAACTCCAGCACCCCGCTGAAGGACGCCGACGACTGGCCGACCAGGACGGGGGCGCCGGCCAACAACTGGCAGGCGGCGAAGGACGCGAAGCCGGTGATCTGCAGCACGTTCGACGGGATGGCCGAGGATGGCAAGACGCCGCGGCGCAGCGTCTGGGCCGGCCCGGACTTCCCGGCGAAGCACAGCAGCGGCGTCGGTTCGGCCTATGTGACCCCCGGTCAGGGCCTCTTCTACCGCGCGCTGGACGGCGGGGCGGGCGGCTCCGGCAGCGACTACCTGATCACCGAGACCGGGCTGCGCTACGCCGTCCCCGCCAACACCACCGGCGGCAAGGGGGCGCAGGCCGCGCCGTCCGCCCAGCCGGGCAAGCCGGTCCCGACCGTCACCGCGACCCCGACCGTCCAGCCCGGTGACCCGGCCGCCGGGCAGCCGGGTCAGCAGCAGGACGAGGCCGGCGGCAACCAGGCCCGGCTCGGCTACCAGGGCCTGCAGCCGGTGCCGGTGCCGCTGGCCTGGTCGGCCCTGGTGCCGTCCGGTCCGGCGCTGAACGCGAGGACCGCGGCCCAGCAGCAGAACGCCTGACCGGCCCGTTCCGGCAACGGAATTGGCCCCAGTGTCATGGTCTGGTAACTAGCGGTTCCCCGGTGTTGGGCGAGTTGCGTGTGCCGACTACAGTGCTGCTGGACATCACACCGGTGATGCGGCGGACCGGCCGGGAACGGCGGTCCGGACACAATGTCTGTCTCATGGGGGACGGTAGAGCATGGGTCAGTTCAAGACGACCGCTCAGGAGATGCTGGCTTTCGCCAAGCACATGGACGAGGTCATCGGCCAGATCGAGGGCGAGATTCGCAAGCTCGACAGCCTGGTGGGTTCGATCGCCGGCGGTTGGCAGGGTCAGGCGGCCACGGCCTACAAGACCCTTCAGGGCCAGTTCAACGAGGACGCGGTCGAGCTCAACAAGTCGCTGAAGGCGATCAAGAGCGCGATCGAGATCACGACCAAGCAGTACTCGGCGACCGACGCGGACCAGCAGGCGGCGTTCGGCGCCGGCAAGATCTGATCCCCTCTCTGCCAGGTCATTCACCGGCGGCCCCTGGTGAGGGAGCGCGTCGGTTCCTCGACAAGGAGACATCGTGTCCGACCACATTCTCGTCAACTTCGAAACTGTCCGGAACGCCGGCAGCGAGGTTCGCGCCACCGCCAACCGCATCAACTCCCAGCTTGAGGAGCTGAAGGCGGGCGTGACCAAGATCGCCTCCAGCTGGGAGGGTGCCGCTCAGCAGGGCTACCAGGCCCACCAGGCGAAGTGGGACTCCCGCGCCAGCCACCTGCAGCAGGTGCTGTCCCAGATCGCCGGCTCGCTGGACAAGGCGGCCGAGAGCTACAACAGCACCGAGAACAACAACGCCAAGCTCTGGGGCTGACGGATCCCGCCCCCGGTCGTGGGGGCGATCGATTCCGCCGAAGGGGCGGGTGCCCGGTCCGGGCACCCGCCCCTGGCGCGCAACACGGGTGGACGACAAGAGGGGTGGCAGGGTGTCCGTAGTCAGGTACCGGAAGGCGGCCGCGACGGTGGCCGCGCTCGCGGTGCTCGGCGGTCCGCTGGCCGCCCCGGCCCACGCGGACGGGCCCGGCATCGCCGCCGCCGGTGACTGCGCCAAGGACGCCCAGAACGTGCAGGCCGTGCCGTGGTCGTTGCAGCGCATGGTGCTCGACGAGCTCTGGCAGGGCGGCACCGTCACCGGTGCGGGGGTGACCGTCGCGGTCATCGACACCGGGGTCAACGACCAGAACCCCCAGCTGGCCAACCGGGTGGTCGACGGCGGCTCGCTGTTGAAGGACAAGGACAAGAAGAAGGTCGAGGGCACCGGCAAGGACGACCTCGTCGGCCACGGCACCAAGGTCGCGGGCATCATCGCGGCCGGCCACTACGACCAGACCGGCTTCGTCGGCATCGCCCCGGACGCCGGCATCCTGTCGATCCGGCAGAACGACGCCGAGGGCAACGGTGACGTCTACACCCTGGTCGAGGCGATCTACATCGCGATCCAGCGGGGCGTCAAGGTCATCAACATCTCGCAGGACGTGCGCGGCGCCGGCAACGCCGACTTCGGCGGCTACGCGGAGCTGAAGGCCGCCGTCGAGGCCGCCGAGGCCAAGGACATCGTGGTGGTCGCCTCCTCCGGCAACGACGGCAAGGAGGGCGACACCTACCCCGCCGCGTTCCCGACCGTGCTCGCCGTCGGAGCCTCCGACCGCAACAACGAGCGCGCCCCGTTCTCCCAGTACGGCGACTTCGTGGACGTCGTCGCGCCCGGCGTCGACATGCTCTCCACCGTCCCCCGGGGCGGCCAGTGCGTGGACAACGGCACCAGCTTCGCCGCGCCCTACGTCGCCGGCCTGGCCGCGCTGCTGCTCGGCGCCCACCCCAAGTGGAAGCCGGCGCAGGTGCGCGCCCGGATCGAGCAGACCGCGCAGCGCACCGGGCACGAGGCGAACGCGTACATCGGCTGGGGCGTGGTGGACCCGGTGAAGGCCGTCACCAAGGCACCCGAGGACCCGCCGTACAAGGCGAAGCCGGACGAGCCCGTCCAGCTGGCCGCCGCCCCGATCGTGCCGCAGCCGCTCGGCCTCGGCGAGACCCAGGCCGACCGCGACGGCCGCACCGCGACCTACGTCCTGGGCGTCGGCGCCCTGCTCGTCGCGCTGCTCATCGGCGGCGGCGTGGTGCTCCGCGACCACCGCCGGCGCCCCACGGACTGACCCGGAGCCTTCTCCCCGGCCGCGAGCCTGCGCCGGCTGGTCGGCCCACGTCCGACCGGCCGACCCCGGGGCGGCCGGCGCGTGCGCAACGGCGGTGCCCGGACCAGAGGGGGAGTGGTCCGGGCACCGCCGCGTGGGGGAGGGGTGGGGGTCGGGGGCGGCCCCGCCGGGGTCAGGCCTGCTGGTCCTCGGGCAGGCTGATCACCCAGCGGGTCTCCTGCCGGGGGCGCAGGTAGAAGAGCCAGTAGAGGGTGGCGGCGGCGGTGATGCCGCCGGTCCACAGCAGGGGCACGGTGTCCAGCTGGGTGATGATGTAGACCAGCACGACGATCAGGACCACCGGGACGGCCGGCCAGAGCGGCATCCGCCAGGCGGTGGCGTGCTTGTGCTGATCGCGGCGCGACAGCAGCGCGGCGATCGCGACCAGCAGGTACATCCCGGTGACGGCGACGCCGGTGATCTCGCTGAGCAGCTCGCCCTTGACGAAGCAGAGCGCGGCGCCCGGCAGGCCGACGGCCAGCGTGGCCACCCACGGCGAGCCGAACCGGCCCAGGGTGGAGAAGGCCTTGTTGACCGGCTCGGGCCAGGCCTTGTCGCGGGCCGAGGCGAACAGCACCCGGGAGTTCTGGATGACCATGACGATGCCGGCGTTGATGATCGCCAGCGCCACGCAGAGGCTGATGAAGGTGCCGACGGCGGAGTTGCTCCACGCGGTGACCATGCCGGAGATGTCGCCGGAGGTCAGGGTGGCCAGGTCGGGGGCGCCCACGGTGATCGCGGTGACCGGGATCAGGATGACCGCGGCGGAGATGCCGAGGGTCCACAGCACGGTGCGCGAGACGTTGCGGCGCGGGTCCTCCAGCTCCTCGGAGAGGTAGACCGCGGTGGAGAAGCCCTGGGTGATGAAGAGGGCGATGCCGAGCGCGCCGACGATGGCGCCGATGCTCACCGTGGTGGTGGCGCCGCCGTCGCCGGCGACCACCCCGTGCAGCAGGCTGGGCGCGTCGCCGTTGGCGTGGGCGAAGCCGAGCACCGACACCACACCGGCGGCGACGACCTCCAGGACCAGGAAGACGCCGGTGATCCAGGCGTTGGCGCGCAGGTCCAGCAGACCGGCCAGGGTGGCGGCGAGCATCACCGCGGCGCCGGCGATCGGCTTGTCGACGTGCAGCACCGGGGCGAGGTAGTCGGCGGTGCCGAGGGCGATCACCGAGGGGACGATCAGCACCACGATCAGCGAGAGCACGAAGACCAGCCAGCCGGCCAGTCGCCCGGCCAGGGTGCCGACCATCGCGTACTCGCCGCCGGCGCTGGGGATCAGGGTGCCGAGTTCGGAGTAGCAGAAGGCGACCGCGATACAGAGCACCGAGCCGATCGCGATGGCCAGCGCGGTGGCGCTGCCGATGCTGGAGAACAGCTCCGGGACGATCACGAAGAGCGTGGAGGCCGGGGTGACGCAGGACAGCGTGAGCAGGGTCCCGCCCACGACGCCGATCGAGCGCTTGAGCGTCTGGGGGGAGGCGGCGCCCTCGGCCGCCGTAGTGGGGGCTACGGCGTGTGGCGGGCGAAGCGTGTCGGTCATGTGGCTTCCGATCGGCTCTGTGCGGTCCTGGAGAGGGAGCGGTATCGCCTCCGCTGGCTTGCTGCTGTGGGGTACTGGTCCTTCGCTCCCGGGCCGTCATGGAACCTTGGCCGTAATGACTGCGTCAATGCCGGAAATGCTTCGGAATCCGTTGCGAAGGTGGGCATAAACATGCGATCCGATGATCACCGACGGTGATTGTCACGCATGTCCGACTTGTTACCTCTGCCGCATCGCGCTTGAATCCAAGGTGAACGGAGCATTGCGCGCGCCCATTCCAAGGCTGATGACCGGCTCGGAGAAGGTCGCCCAGGCGGCTTCCCGGCACCGGTCACCGCCCGCCCGGGGTGCGGGAACCGCAGCCCAGGGCCGGAAAGATCTCCATAACGTTTCAGCACGTGGACGCGGAAGGGGCCGGGCTCCTCGGAACCCGACCCCTTCCCTCACTTTCCGTCACCGCCACCGGGGGCGGCCGCTCCCGCTACGCCGACGGCAACCAGCCCGTCTGCACCATCTGCCCGCTGGTGATCCGGCGCGAGACGAACACGCCCCGGCCCGGCGGCAGCGGCTGCGGCTTGACCGTGCCCAGCAGCGCGCCCTCGTCCTTGTTGCCGGAGAGGATCACGCCCTGGCCGCCCAGCTCCCGCATCCGCTGCATCACCGGCTCGTAGAGCGAACGGCCGGCGCCGCCCGCGCTCCGCGCGATGATCATGCGCAGGCCGATGTCCCGGGCGAACGGCAGGAACTCGGCCAGCGGCGCCAGCGGGTTCCCCGAACCGGTCGCCACCAGCTCGTAGTCGTCCACGATCACGAACATGTCCTTGCCGCTGTACCAGCTGCGGTTGCGCAGCTGGTCGGCGGTCACGTCCGGACCGGGGAGCCGGCGCGAGCAGGCCCCGCGCAGCATCTCCACGATGCTGGTCATGGCCGGCTGCGCGGCCGCGTACTCGACCAGGTACTCCTGCGGCACCGCGCCGAGCAGCGCGCGCCGGTAGTCGCCGACCACGATGCCGGCCTGGTCCGGGGTGTACCGCTCGGTGATCTGCTTGATCAGCATCCGCAGCGTCGCCGACTTACCGGACTCGGTGTCGCCGAAGACGATGAACAGCGGGTCCGTCTCGAAGTTGACGAACGCCGGCGCCAGCTCGACCTCGTCCACGCCGAAGGCGACCCCGCGCTCCGGGTACTCGAAGCCCTTCGGCAGCGAGTGGCCGTCCAGCACCGCCGGCAGCATCCGGACCTGCGGCGCGCGCGGGCCCGTCCAGGCCGCGTCCACGGCGGCGACCAGCGCGGTCACCCCGTCCTGGAGGTCGTCCACCGAGGACGAGCCGTCCAGCCGGGGCAGGCCGGAGAGGAAGTGCAGCTTGCCGGAGGTGACGCCGCGCCCCGGCAGGGCCGGGATGTTCTGCGCCACCCGGCGGTCCACCTCGGACTCCATCGCGTCACCGAGCTTGAGCTCGGTCCGGTTCTGCAGCAGGTCCTTCAGCGCCGGGCGGACCTCCGCGTAGCGGGCCGCCGTGATGATCAGGTGGACGCCGTACCCGAGACCGCGCTGGGCGATGTCCCCGATCACCGGCTCCAGCATCTCGAACTCCTGCTTGAAGGTGTTCCAGCCGTCGATCATCAGGAAGACGTCGCCGAACTGCTCGTCCGGCAGCTGACCGCTGGCCCGCCGGGCCCGGTAGGTCGCGATCGAGTCGATCCCGGTCGCCCGGAACAGCTCCTCGCGCCGGTTCAGCACCCCGTGCACCTCGCTGATCATCCGGCGCACCTTCTCGGCGTCCAGACGACCGGCCACCCCGCCGACGTGCGGCAGGCCCTGCAGCGACTGGAAGCCGCCGCCACCGAAGTCCAGCAGGTAGAACTGCGCCTCCAGCGGCGTGTGGGTGAGCGCGAACCCGGCCACCGTGGTGCGCACCAGCGTCGACTTGCCGGACCGCGGGCCGCCCACGATCAGACCGTGACCGGCCGCACCCGAGTAGTCCTGGTGCAGCACGTCGCGGCGCTGCTCGCGCGGCCGGTCCACGATGCCGACCGGCACGTTGAGCCGGCCCAGCGCGCCGAAGCCCGGCGAGGTGAGACCGCGCTCCGCGGTCGCCTGCAGCGGCGGCAGCAACTGGTCGACGCTCGGCGCCTCGTCCAGCGGCGGCAGCCACACCTGGTGCGCGGCCGGGCCCTGCCCCGCCATCCGCTGCACGAAGACGTCCAGCACGGTGTCGACCAGCGCGTCGTCCTGCTCCACGACCTCCGGCTCCACCTCCTGCACCGGCGGCTCCAGCACCGGCACCTCGGCGGCGGTGAACAGCACCGGCTGCGCCGTCACCAGCCGCCCGCCGGTCGACCGCTGCTGCCCCGGCGCCCGGTAGGGCCCCGAGACGTACGCGGCCTTGAACCGGTCCATCACGTCGGTGCCGAACTTCAGGTAGCCGACACCCGGCACCGGCGGCAGGTGGTACGCGTCCGGCACGCCGATGGCCGCCCGCGACTCGGCCGCCGAGAAGGTGCGCAGACCGATCCGGTACGACAGGTAGGTGTCCAGACCGCGCAGCTTGCCCTCCTCCAGGCGCTGCGAGGCCAGCAGCAGGTGCACGCCCAGCGAACGGCCGATCCGGCCGATCTGGATGAACATGTCGATGAAGTCCGGCTTCGCGGTGAGCAGCTCGGAGAACTCGTCGATGATCAGCACCAGCGAGGGCAGCGGGTCCAGCGCCGCACCCGCCGCGCGCGCCCGCTCGTACTCGTTGAGGTTGGCGTAGTTGCCGGCCGAGCGCAGCAGCTCCTGCCGGCGGTTCATCTCGCCCTCGATCGCGTCGCGCATGCGGTCGACCAGGGTGAGCTCGCCCTCCAGGTTGGTGATCACCGCCGAGGTGTGCGGCATGTCCGCCATCCCGGCGAAGGTCGCGCCGCCCTTGAAGTCCGCGAGGACGAAGTTCAGCGTCTCCGAGGAGTGCGTCATCGCCAGGCCCAGCACCAGGGTGCGCAGCAGCTCCGACTTGCCCGAGCCGGTCGCGCCGACGCAGAGGCCGTGCGGGCCCATGCCTTCGAGCGCCGCCTCCTTGATGTCCAGGTAGACGTGCTCGCCGCCGGCCCCGACGCCGATCGGCACCCGCAGCTTCTCGTGCTGCGCCCGCGTCCGCCAGCTGCGCGTCACGTCGAACGAGCCCGGGTCGCCCGAGTTCATCAGCTCGGTGAAGTCGAGGTTGGACAGCAGCGGTTCGTCGTCGCCGCCGGCCGAGATCCGGTACGGCGCCAGCTGCCGGGCCAGGGCCTCGGACTGCCAGGTGGAGAGCGTGTCCGGGGTGCCGGAGTACGTCGCGCCGGAGGCCGAACGCAGCACCAGCTCGTCCGGGGTCACCGTCACGATCAGGTGGCCGGTCGGCTCGTCCAGGTCGCCCGGGACCACCTCGACGATGGTCACCCCGTGCACGCCCTCGGCGCCGGCCAGCAGCGAGTCGTGCGGGACGGACGCGCCGTCCATCACGACGATGATGTGCGGCTGGTCCGAGGACGGCGCCGCGTCGCGCACGAAGCGCTGGCGCCCCGCCAGTTCGTCCTGGAGCAGGTACTCCAGCTCACCGAGGCCGGTGGCGATCAGCCGGCGCGAACCCGCCCCGTCGCTGTCCTTGCGGTGCTGGTTGTGCGGGAGCCACTTGGTCCACTCCCACTCCTCCACCGCGCCCGGCGCCGCGGCCACCGTCACCAGCAGGTCGTCCGGCGAGTGCAGCGTCGTCAACTGGGCGATCATCGCCCGGACGTTGCCGTACACGGTGTCCGGGTCGCCGCACACCGTGATGTGGTAGAAGGCGCGCAGCGAGACCGCCAACGGCAGGTCCTGCAGCGTGCCGTGGGCCTTGAGGAAGGTATGCATGGCGGCCGCGGCGAGCGGCTCCAGCTCCTCCATCGGCGCGGTCTGCGGCGCCACCAGCGGGGTCGACAGCTGGACCGGCCCCCGGCCGACCCGGATCTGGGCGAAGTCGGCGTCCCCGGTGCGGCGTTCCCAGAGCCGGCGGCCGTCCGCGACGATCGACCAGAGCTGGTCCGGCTCCGGGTTCAGGAACAGCTGCGCGCCGCGCTGGCGCTCCGCCGTGCGGCGGACCTGGCGGCGCATCTGCTGCAGGTACTTCAGGTAGTCGCGCCGCTCGTCGGCGGTGGCGGTGGAACCGCCCTTGCGCGCCCGCACGATCTGCGCCAGCGCCATGCCGACGGTCGAGACGACCATCAGGCCGCCCATGATCTTCATCGGGGCCTGTGCGCCGGGCGAGAAGAAGAACACCGCCGACCCGCCCATGCCGAGCATCGGCAGCAGGCTCATCATCCAGTCCTCGCCGCCCGACCGGGGCAGCTCGGGCGGGGTGACCAACTCCACCGGTTCGTCCGGCACCGCCGGGGGATAGGCCCGCGCGGGGCGCTTGACCGTGATCACGCTCATACGCACCCCACCCCGCGGTTTCGAACGGTCTGATCGTTCACTTCGGCATCAGCCCTCACGCAAACTGGATACGTACGGGTGAGGGCGCCCCGTGTGACGCCGCCCCCGCTCCGCCGACCGCAGGCACCCGGGGAGGAGCGCGGCCCCTGCCCCCGTCGCCTTGCGCAGGGGCCGATCCTACTGGGGCGCGTTCCGGCGGATCAGCCAGGGCGGCCCCGTGGTGCCCGGGCCCCCGCCGGCCGCCGTCCCACCGGCCCCTGCGCGCCGGTGGGCGGGAACGGAACGGGTAGGGTAACGCCGCGCCAACTCATGGCCGGATCGAGTCAGTTCCAGCCCCGACCGGCCCGCGCCAGCAGCCAGCAGGAACCGCCGCCGGTACAGCGGCACCGTCAACAAGGGGGAGCGCCCAGTGCGTCGAGCGATCGAGGGGTGCGCAGTGAGCGAGCGGAACGAGCCACTCGTCAGGGAAGCGCGCCGTTCCCGGCACGCGTCGAGCGTCCGCGAGGTGGGGGCATGAGCACCTCCGCCGCGACCGGCTTCTGCCGCGTCACCGTCGTCGCCCCGGACAGCCGGATCGACGTCGCCCTGCCCGAGGACGTCCCGCTCGCCGACGTCTACCCCGAGGTGCTGCGGCTCTCCGGGCAGACCCAGCCCGACGGCGCCCCGACCGGCTTCCACCTGGTCCGCCGCGACGGCACCGTGCTCGACAGCGGTCTGCCGCTCGCCGCGCAGCAGGTCCGCGACGGCGACCTGCTCAGCCTGCGCCCGTTCGCCGAGTCGCTGCCGCCGGCCGTCTACGACGACGTCGCCGACGCCATCGCCACCGCCGTCGAGGCCGACCGCCGGTTCTGGAGCCCCGAGTTGATGCGGGCCTTCGGCCTGATCGGCGCCGGCGTGCTGCTCACCCTGCTCGGCTTCGCGCTCTGGTTCTCCGACCTGCGCCACGACATGCACGGCCTGCCCGGCGTCCTGTCCGGCGTCATCGCCGTCGTGCTCACCGCCCTGGCCGGCGTCCGCGCCCGGGTGTACCAGGACGCCTGGGCCGCGCTCGCGCTCGGCCTCGGCGCGCTGCCGCACGCCCTGATCGGCGGCAGCGGCCTCATCGCGGTCGCCCACCCGTGGGACGGCCCGGGCCGGCTCCAGTTCCTCACCGGCTGCGTCGCCGTCCTGGTGGTGGCCGTCTTGCTGGTCGGCCTGCTGCCGGAGAAGGACTCGCTGTTCGTGGCCGCCGCCTTCGTGTCCGCCGCCGGCGCGCTGGCCACCTTCGCGGCCGTGCTGCTGCCGTCGACCCCGGCCAACCACATCGCCGCGGTCACCGGCGTCGCCGCCGTCGCCGTGATCGGCTTCCTGCCCGGCCTCTCCGCCCGGTTCGCCCGGCTGCCCGTCGGCTTCAGCGCCCCCGGCCAGACCCGGACCCGCAGCCGGGACTACGACGAGGAGGCCGGCCGCGCCGAGGCCGTCCAGTACGAGCGCATCGCCCACCAGGCCCGTCGCGGCCACGAGGTGCTGGTCGGCCTGGTCGGCGGCTGCGCCGCGGTGATCGTCGGCACCTGCGCCGTCCTCGGCTTCACCGACGAGCTCTTCCCGGAGCTGCTCGCCCTCACCCTCGGCATCGCCACCATGCTGCGCGCCCGGCTGTTCCGCTACACCGCGCAGGTCTTCAGCCTCACCATCGCCGGCCTGTTCGGCCTGTCGCTGCTGATCGTCGGCCTCTCGCTGCACACCCCGCTGTTCATCCTGAAGGCCGCCAGCTCCACCGACGTGGACCTGCGCACCATCTGGCTGGCCACCTCGATCGCCTTCGGCGCCGCGGTGCTCACCGCGATCGCCCTGGTGGTGCCCCGGCTCGGCGTCTCGCCGTTCTGGGGGCGCATCCTGGACCTGGTCGACAGCCTCACCCTGATCGCCCTCGTCCCGCTGGCGCTGGGCGTGCTGGAGGTCTACGGCCTGGTCCGCGGTGCCACCGGCTGACCGGCCGCACCGGGCACACTGGTACGCTTGCCCTTCGAGTGCAGCAGGGTGTCCGCCCCTCGCGGGTCGCCGACCGCCGGCCGCACTCAGTCACGACACCGAGTTCTCGCAGAGTCCTGTGCCGTAGACCAGGCCCGCTCGGTACCACCTCAAAGGAGTTGCAGTGGCTCTCGCCTCTGACGTCAAGAAGCAGATCTTCGCCGAGTTCGGCCAGAAGGAGGGCGACACCGGCTCCCCCGAGGTCCAGGTCGCCATGCTCTCGCGCCGCATCTCGGACCTGACCGAGCACCTCAAGGCCCACAAGCACGACCACCACTCGCGTCGTGGCCTGCTGATCCTGGTCGGCCAGCGCCGCCGCCTGCTGCAGTACCTGGCCAAGAAGGACATCGAGCGCTTCCGTACGCTCGTCGACCGCCTGGGCATCCGCCGCGGTGCCGCCGGTGGCGCCCGCTAAGACCGCCGCTCGGGGCGGCTCCCCCCACCGGGGAGCCGCCCCTCGCGCGTATGCCGCGGTCGCCGACCCGCGACCCGGCACCGCATAACAACTCGCGCGCACCTCCCCTGGTGGCCGAGGATTGCACCGTAGGGTTGTGGGCATGCCGGGTGATGGCGCGACACCGCGCCACCCGGGCGAAAGACCCCGACCCCCCGCGGGACGAAGGCTTCAAACGGAAGCCGCCCGCATCCGAGAGAGCGTCCAGACGCGGACCGCCCGCCCCGGCCTGGCAGCCGAGAGGCGCCGGTCCTCGGTAGTGGCCGCCGGAAGCCCCGCAGACCGAGCGGGGCCCACCGGAGGCTTCGATCGAAGACCGGCCCGACTGCCTTCCTCTGCGCAAGAGCGCACGAGGGCCCCGGGCCACCGGCAGCGATGCGCGGGGGCGCTCTCCCGGAGACGTACGAAAGAGGAGATCTTCCAGGTGGAAGAGAACGTGTTCTACGCCGAAGCCGTGATCGACAACGGTTCCTTCGGCACCCGTACCATCCGCTTCGAGACGGGCCGCCTGGCCCGTCAGGCCGCCGGCTCCGCCGTGGCCTACCTGGACGACGACACCATGGTGCTGTCGGCCACCAGCGCCTCCAAGCAGCCGAAGGAGCACTTCGACTTCTTCCCGCTGACCGTGGACGTCGAGGAGCGGATGTACGCCGCCGGGCGCATCCCCGGCTCGTTCTTCCGTCGCGAGGGCCGGCCCTCCGAGGACGCGATCCTCACCTGCCGCCTGATCGACCGCCCGCTGCGCCCGTCCTTCGTCAAGGGCCTGCGCAACGAGATCCAGGTCGTCGTCACCGTGATGGCGCTCAACCCCGACCACCTGTACGACGTGGTGGCCATCAACGCCGCCTCCGCGTCCACCCAGCTGGCGGGCCTGCCGTTCTCCGGCCCGATCGGCGGCGTCCGCGTCGCGCTGATCAAGGGCCAGTGGGTGGCCTTCCCGACCCACTCCGAGCTGGAGTCGGCCGTCTTCGACATGGTCGTCGCCGGCCGCGTCCTGCCCGACGGTGACGTCGCGATCATGATGGTCGAGGCCGAGGCCACCGACAAGACCATCAAGCTGGTCGAGGGCGGCGCCGAGGCGCCGACCGAGGACGTCGTCGCCGCCGGTCTGGACGCCGCGAAGCCGTTCATCAAGGTGCTCTGCGCCGCGCAGTCCCAGCTGGCCGCCCAGGCCGCCAAGCCCACCGGCGAGTTCCCGGTCTTCCTGGACTACCAGGACGACGTGCTCGCCGCCCTGACCGCCGCGGTCAAGGACGAGCTGGCCCAGGCGCTCACCATCCCGGGCAAGCAGGAGCGCAACAACGAGCTGGACCGCGTCAAGGCGATCGCCGCCGAGAAGCTCCTGCCGGAGTTCGAGGGTCGCGAGAAGGAGATCAGCGCCGCGTACAACGCGCTGACCAAGAAGGTCGTGCGCGAGCGCGTCATCAAGGACAAGGTCCGCATCGACGGCCGCGGTGTCACCGACATCCGCACCCTGGCCGCCGAGGTCGAGGCCATCCCGCGCGTCCACGGCTCGGCCCTGTTCGAGCGCGGCGAGACCCAGATCCTGGGTGTCACCACGCTGAACATGCTGCGCATGGAGCAGCAGCTGGACACGCTCTCCCCGGAGACGCGTCGCCGCTACATGCACAACTACAACTTCCCGCCGTACTCGGTCGGCGAGACCGGCCGCGTGGGCTCGCCCAAGCGCCGCGAGATCGGCCACGGCGCGCTGGCGGAGCGGGCGATCCTGCCCGTGCTGCCGACCCGCGAGGAGTTCCCCTACGCGATCCGCCAGGTCTCCGAGGCGCTGAGCTCCAACGGCTCCACCTCGATGGGCTCGGTCTGCGCCTCCACCATGTCGCTGCTGAACGCCGGTGTGCCGCTGAAGGCCGCCGTCGCCGGTATCGCCATGGGCCTCATCTCGCAGGAGATCGACGGCGAGACGCACTACGTCGCGCTGACCGACATCCTGGGCGCCGAGGACGCGTACGGCGACATGGACTTCAAGGTCGCCGGTACCCGCAACTTCATCACCGCGCTGCAGCTGGACACCAAGCTGAACGGCATCCCGGCCTCCGTGCTGGCCGCCGCGCTGAAGCAGGCCAAGGACGCCCGCCTGCACATCCTCGACGTGATGAACGAGGCCATCGACGCGCCCGACGAGATGTCGCCGAACGCGCCGCGCATCATCACCATCAAGATCCCGGTGGACAAGATCGGTGAGGTCATCGGCCCCAAGGGCAAGATGATCAACCAGATCCAGGAGGACACCGGCGCGGACATCACCATCGAGGACGACGGCACCATCTACATCGGTGCGGTCGACGGTCCCTCGGCGGAGGCTGCCCGTACGACGATCAACCAGATCGCCAACCCGACCATGCCGGAGGTCGGGGAGCGCTACCTGGGCACCGTGGTGAAGACCACGACGTTCGGCGCGTTCGTTTCGCTCATGCCGGGCAAGGACGGCCTGCTGCACATCTCGCAGATCCGCAAGCTGGCCGGTGGCAAGCGCGTGGAGAACGTCGAGGACGTGCTCGCCGTCGGCGCCAAGGTCCAGGTCGAGATCGCCGAGATCGACCCGCGCGGCAAGCTCTCGCTGATCCCGGTCGTCGAGGGCGAAGAGGGTGGCGAGGCCGCTTCCGAGTGAAGCGCCGCTAGCCCCCCGGTTCGATAGAAGCGGCCGCGGCCCGCACGCCCCGTCGGCGTGCGGGCCGCACCCTGTTGTTGCACATGCTTTCTACGGAGGTACACCCCGTGGCCCAGGCCTCGGCGGCGAAGCAGCGCCCCGGCACCACCCGGACCCTGCTCAAGGGCGTGGACGGCGCCGGCACGGTGCGCCGCACCGTCCTCCCCGGCGGCCTGCGGGTCGTCACCGAGACCCTGCCGACGGTGCGCTCCGCGACCTTCGGCATCTGGGTCGGAGTCGGTTCGCGGGACGAGACCCCCCAGCTCAACGGCGCCACGCACTACCTGGAGCACCTGCTCTTCAAGGGCACCGAGCGGCGCAGCGCGCTGGACATCTCGGCCGCCCTGGACGCGGTCGGCGGTGAGATGAACGCCTTCACCGCCAAGGAGAACACCTGCTACTACGCCAGGGTGCTCGACACCGACCTGCCGCTCGCCATCGACGTGGTGTGCGACATGCTCACCGGCTCGCTGATCCGCCCGGAGGACGTCGAGGCCGAGCGCGGCGTCATCCTGGAGGAGATGGCGATGGCGGAGGACGACCCGGGCGACGTGGTGCACGACCTCTTCGCCAAGGTGATCTTCGGCAGCGGCCCGCTCGGCCGCCCGATCCTCGGCACCCAGGAGACGGTCAACGGGCTCACCCGCGACCAGATCGCCGGGTTCTTCCACCGCCGCTACAAGCCCGAGCACCTGGTCGTCGCCGCGGCCGGCAACCTCGACCACCGCAAGGTGGTCCGCCAGGTCGAGAAGGCCTTCGCGGCGCTGCTGGCGCGTTCCGCGGCCGAGCCCGCCGAGGCCCGCCGCGGCGTCAAGGCCGTGCGCACCGCCGGCAAGGTCGAGGTGCTCAACCGCTCCACCGAGCAGGCCCACCTGGTGCTCGGCGTGCCCGGGGTGCCGCGCCACGACGAGCGCCGCTGGGCGATGGGCGTGCTGAACGCGGCACTCGGCGGCGGGATGAGCTCGCGGCTGTTCCAGGAGGTCCGGGAGAAGCGCGGCCTGGCGTACTCGGTGTACTCGTACTCGTCCTCCTACGCGGACAGCGGCCTGTTCGGCATCTACGCCGGCTGCCAGCCCAAGCGCGTCGAGGAGGTGCTGCGGATCTGCCGCGAGGAGCTCGCCAAGGTGGTCGCCGACGGCATCACCGAGGAGGAGCTGCGCCGGGCGATCGGCCAGATCTCCGGCTCCACCGTGCTCGGCATGGAGGACACCGGCTCCCTGATGAACCGGATCGGCAAGGCCGAGCTGAGCTACGGCCACCACCTCTCGGTGGACGACATGCTGGCGCGGATCGCGGCCGTGACCCTGGACGACGTCCACGCGGTGGCCCGTGATGTGCTGGGCGCGCACCGGCCCTCGCTGGCGCTGATCGGTCCGATCAACGACAAGCGGGCCGCCCGGCTCGCCGACCTGCTGGTCTGAAGGGACTTCTCACCATGACGCTGCGTGTCGCCGTGATCGGCGCCAAGGGCCGGATCGGCTCCGAGGCGGTCAAGGCCGTCGAGGCCGCCCCCGACCTGGAGCTGGTCGCCGCCCTGGGCCGGGGCTCGGACCTCGACGAGCTGACCCGGGCCGGGGCCCAGGTCGCCGTCGAGCTGACCCACCCCGACTCGGTGATGGCCAACCTCGACTACTGCGTCCACCACGGCATCCACGTCGTCACCGGGACCACCGGCTGGGACGACGCGCGGCTGGGCGAGCTGGAGGGCTGGCTGATGCCGGGCGGCGAGCCGCGGCCGCTCGGTGTGCTGGTCGCGCCGAACTTCTCGCTGGGCGCGGTGCTGGGCATGAAGTTCGCCCAGACCGCCGCCAGGTACTTCGAGTCGGTCGAGGTCGTCGAGCTGCACCACGACCGCAAGGCCGACGCGCCGAGCGGTACGGCCACCCGGACCGCGCAGCTGATCGCCGCGGCCCGCGCCGAGGCCGGCCGCCCGCCGCAGCAGGACCCGACCACGCACAGCCTGCCCGGTGCCCGCGGCGCGGACGTGGACGGGGTCCCGGTGCACGCCGTCCGGCTGCGCGGCCTGCTGGCGCACCAGCAGGTGATGTTCGGCGACACCGGCGAGACCCTCACCATCCGGCACGACTCGCTGCACCACAGCAGCTTCATGCCGGGCATCCTGCTCGGGGTGCGCAAGGTCGTCGAGAACCACGGTCTCACCGTGGGCCTCGAGAACTTCCTGGACCTGTGAGCGACCGGTGACCTCCCGTACCGGTTTCTTCGTCCTCTCCGGCGTGCTGCTGCTGGTGGCCCTGGTCTGCGTCGGCGAGGGCGTCCAGCTGATCGCCACCGGCAAGCCGCTCGGCATCGGCCTGGGCCTGTGCGCCTTCGTGGTCCCGCCGATCGGGGTCTGGTTCCTGCGTCAGACCGTCCGCTTCGGCCGGGCCAGCGAGCGGCTCGCCCGCGAGCTGGAGGCCGAGGGCGGCCTGCCGGTGGACGAGCTGAAGCGCACCGCCGGCGGCCGGATCGACCGGGACTCGGCCGACGCGGTGTTCGCCCGCCGCAAGGCCGAGGCGGAGGCCTCGCCCGGCGACTGGCGGGTCTTCTTCCGCCTCGCGGTGGCGTACGCCGACGCCGGCGACACCCCGCGCGCCCGTAAGACCATGCAGCACGCGATCCGGCTGCACCGCACCAACGAACCCGCAAGGAGTACCGCGTGACCGACGAACCCACCGCCCCCAGGTTCCGCAGCGATGTCACCGTGGAGCTGGTCCGCAGCTCCGCCGCCGACTCGGACGTCATCTGGGCGGCCCGGGTCTCGACGGCCGGGGAGCAGTCCCTGGAGGCGTTGCAGCAGGACCCGGAGAAGTCCACCGGTCTGATCAACTACCTGATGCGGGACCGGCACGGTACGCCGTTCGAGCACAACTCGATGACCTTCTTCATCAGTGCGCCGATCTTCGTCTTCCGGGAGTTCCACCGCCACCGCAGCGGCTGGTCGTACAACGAGGAGTCCGGCCGCTACCGCGAGCTGCAGCCGGTGTTCTACGTGCCCGGTGAGGAGCGCAAGCTCGTCCAGCAGGGCCGCCCGGGGCGGTACGAGTTCGTCGAGGGCACGCCGAAGCAGTTCGACGTGGTCGCCGAGCAGATGGAGGCCGCCTACCAGGGGGCCTACCGGGCGTACCAGGAGATGCTGGCGGCCGGTGTCGCCCGCGAGGTGGCCCGGGCCGTGCTGCCGGTCGGCCTGTTCTCCTCGATGTACGCGACCTGCAACGCCCGCTCGCTGATGCACTTCCTGTCGCTGCGGACCAAGAAGGAGAACGCCGCGGTGCCGTCGTTCCCGCAGCGCGAGATCGAGATGGTCGCCGAGCAGATGGAGGAGCAGTGGGCCCGGCTCATGCCGCTCACCCATGCGGCCTTCGAGAAGCACGGCCGGGTCGCCCCCTGACCTGGGGTGACAGGCATATGGGCGGCTTGCCTGGCATGTCTGGATTGCGGCTTTTCTAGCCGCTCCCTACGCTCGTGACACGGATTCCGGTGCTGCGTGAACCCCCGAGCATGCAGCACCGGAATCCCATCTTTGTGCCGCTCCGCGCGCCACACCTGTCCGAACCCTGGACCGGCCTGGGTACCGCCCCACCGCCTACGAGTAGTTTTGGACGCATGGCTCCGACCTCCACCCCCCAGACGCCGTTCGGCCGGGTCCTGACCGCGATGGTGACCCCGTTCACCGCTGACGGCGGGCTCGACCTCGACGGCGCCCAGCGCCTCGCCGCACACCTCGTCGACGCAGGCAACGACGGCCTCGTCCTCAACGGCACCACCGGTGAGTCCCCGACCACCAGCGACGCCGAGAAGGCCCGGCTGGTCCGCGCCGTCGTGGAAGCGGTGGGGGACCGCGCCCACGTGGTGGCCGGTGTCGGCACCAACGACACGCACCACAGCGCCGACCTCGCCCGCCAGGCCGAGGCGGCCGGGGCCCACGGTCTGCTGGTCGTCACGCCGTACTACAGCAAGCCCCCGCAGGAGGGCCTGTACCGGCACACCACGCACATCGCCGACGCCACCGGCCTGCCGGTCATGCTCTACGACATTCCCGGCCGCAGCGGTGTGGCGCTGAGCCACGAGACGCTGGTCCGGCTCGGCGAGCACCCGCGGATCGTCGCCAACAAGGACGCCAAGGGCGACCTCGGCGCCGCCGCCTGGGCCATCGCCCGCTCCGACCTGGCGTGGTACTCCGGCGACGACATCCTCAACCTGCCGCTGCTCTCGGTCGGCGCCGTCGGTGTGGTCAGCGTGGTCGGGCACGTGGTCGCCGCGGAGCTGCGCAGCATGGTCGACGCCTACCTGGGCGGGGATGTGGCCAAGGCCACGGCGATCCACCAGAGCCTGCTGCCGGTCTTCAGCGGTATGTTCCGCACGCAGGGTGTCATCCTCACCAAGGCGGCCCTGGAGCTGCAGGGCCGGCCCGCCGGCCCGCTCCGGCTGCCGCTGGTCGGCGCGACTTCCGAGGAGATCGCGCAATTGAAGAAGGATCTCGCCGCCGGCGGGGTACACCTGTAACAGACAAGACGTGCGCGCCCCGGCTCGCCGGACCTCCCAGGAGGGCCGCCGCTGGACCGGAACGAAGGCGTGAGAGTACTTACCCAGTAGGAAACCGACACTGAGTACGCACGCCATATGTCTCTCGGGGAGGACCCCAGGCATATGGCGTGCGTCGTGAGGAGAGTCTTTTGAGCCACCCGCATCCCGAACTCGGCGCGCCCCCGGCCCTCAAGGAGGGCGCCCTGCGCATCACTCCGCTCGGCGGCCTCGGCGAGATCGGCCGCAACATGACGGTCCTCGAATTCGGGGACCGCATTCTCATCGTCGACTGCGGCGTCCTCTTCCCCGAGGACGAGCAGCCCGGCGTCGACCTGATCCTCCCGGACTTCAGCTACATCCGGGGCCGGCTCGACAAGATCGACGGCATCGTGCTGACCCACGGGCACGAGGACCACATCGGTGCCGTCCCGTTCCTGCTCCGGGAGAACCCGGACATCCCGCTGATCGGGTCGAAGCTCACCCTGGCGCTGATCGAGGCCAAGCTCGCCGAGCACCGCATCCACCCGTACGTGCTGGAGGTGAAGGAGGGCGACCGCGAGCGGATCGGCCCCTTCGACTGCCAGTTCATCGCGGTCAACCACTCCATCCCGGACGCGCTGGCCGTCGCCGTGCGCACGCCCGCCGGCATGGTGGTCGCCACCGGTGACTTCAAGATGGACCAGCTGCCGCTCGACGGCCGCCTCACCGACCTCCCGGCCTTCGCCAAGCTGGCCGAGGAGGGCATGGACCTGCTGCTGGTGGACTCCACCAACGCCGAGGTCCCCGGCTTCATCCCGCACGAGCGGGACATCTCGGCCGCGCTGCGGAACGTCTTCGCCAACGCCGACAAGCGCATCATCGTCGCCTCCTTCGCCAGCCACGTGCACCGCATCCAGCAGGTGCTGGACGCCGCGCACGAGTACAAGCGCAAGGTCGCCTTCGTCGGCCGCTCGATGGTCCGCAACATGGGCATCGCCCGCGACCTCGGCTACCTGAAGGTCCCCGGCAACCTGGTCGTCGACGTCAAGCAGCTGGACGACCTCCCGGACAAGGAGGTCGTGCTGATCTGCACCGGTTCGCAGGGCGAGCCGATGGCGGCGCTGTCCCGGATGGCCAACCGCGACCACCAGATCCGCATCGTCGAGGGCGACACCGTCATCCTGGCCTCGTCGCTGATCCCCGGCAACGAGAACGCCGTGTACCGGGTGATCAACGGCCTGACCCGCTGGGGCGCCAAGGTCGTGCACAAGGGCAACGCCAAGGTGCACGTCTCGGGCCACGCCTCGGCCGGCGAGCTGCTGTACTTCTTCAACATCTGCAAGCCGCGCAACCTGATGCCGGTGCACGGCGAATGGCGCCACCTGCGCGCCGCCGCCGACCTGGGCATCGCGACGGGCATCCCGAAGCACCGCACGGTCATCGCGGAGGACGGCGTCTGCGTCGACCTGGAGAACGGCGTCGCCCGCATCGTGGGCAAGGTCCAGGCCGGCTACGTCTACGTCGACGGTTCGTCCGTCGGCGACATCACCGAGGCGTCCCTGAAGGACCGCCGGATCCTCGGCGAGGAGGGCTTCATCTCGGTCTTCGTGGTGGTCGACTCCACCAACGGGAAGATCGTGGGCGGTCCGACCATCCAGGCCCGCGGTTCCGGCATCGACGACAAGGCGTTCGCCCCGGTGGCGGCCAAGCTCCAGGAGGCACTGGACCGCTCGGCGGGCGACGGCGTCCTGGAGATCCGCCAGGTCCAGCAGCTCGTGCGCCGGACCATGGGCAAGTGGGTGGCGGACAACTACCGCCGCCGGCCGATGATCCTGCCGGTCGTCGTCGAGGTCTGAGCCTCCCCACGGCCAGTTTGACGTGGGGCGACCCGGTGCGTAGTGTTCTCCGGGTTGCCCCACGGGACGGCCTGCCGGAAGTTCTCGAACGAAATTCGAGAGCAACAGGCGGAAAACGGCCCGAGAAACTCTGCTAGAGTTCGGGAGCGCCGAAAGGCGAAAGCCGATCAGGTAAATGAAACTCCGGAAAACGGAGCGGAAAACATCTGATAAGCTGGAAACACGAAAGAACGAAGCGCCCGGAGGGCCCGCTGGAAGGCGGTCCGAAGGAAGTGTCCGTTCCTTGAGAACTCAACAGCGTGCCA